>CALWWO010000030.1 GCA_944385265.1 uncultured Oscillospiraceae bacterium | reverse complement strand
CGATGCGGTCGAAATAAAAAGAGTAGGTACGAGCAAGCTTGTCGGTACGGCTCCGGAGCTTATAAGATATTATATTGAGCTGCGCGGGATAGGAGTAGTAGATATCCGCAGCATATTTGGGTCAGGCGCTGTAAAACTGAGCGAAGAGATAGATATGGTAATAAGCATGGAGCATTGGAACGAGAACCAGAATTACGACAGGATGGGCATAGATGAAAAATATATAGATATCCTGGACGTCAAGCTTCCGCATATAACGATACCGGTAACACCGGGAAGAAACCTTGCGGTCATTTTTGAAGTTGCCGCGATGAATAACAGACAGAAGAAGATGGGGTATAATTCTGCGCTTGAGTTTACAAAGCAGCTTGACAAGCACTTTGAGCTTGATCCGGGAATATAGAGATTATATTACATGATTACATGCGCCGCGATATTGCGGTGGAACGGAGAGGTTTATGGACGTATTTAAACGATACAGAGATTTGATAAAAGAAAATTGCCGGTTTACGGAGATTTATGAGCATGAACCGATGAGAGATCACACGTCGTTTCGCATCGGAGGGGAAGCGAGGATCATGCTGGTACCGGAGACTGTAGAGGACGTCGCGTTTGCGGTGCAAACGGCAAAGGAGATGGAACTGGACCTTCTGGTGATGGGGAAAGGCACAAATCTGCTTGTGACAGACGAGCCGCTTGATAAGGTGGTCATAAAGCTGTACGGCGGTCTCGACGATATCGGCATCATAGACGGCGAGACGATATATGCGCAAAGCGGCGCGCCGCTTTCTCGCATAGCTGTTTTTGCCATGAACAATTCGCTTTCAGGGCTTGAGTTTGCGCACGGCATACCGGGCACGCTCGGCGGAGCCGTTGCAATGAACGCAGGGGCGTACGGCGGCGAGATGAAGGACGTCGTCGTAAAAACGACGTATCTCGACGCGGAAAATAACGTGCGTACAATTGAGGGCGAACGTCATAATTTCGGATACCGGCGCAGCTTTTTTTCAGGAACGGAAAATATCGTGCTAATGTCGGAAATGAAGCTTAGAAGCGGCAATATGTTCGCCATAATGCTGAAACTGAAGGAGCTTGCCGAAAAAAGAAGGCTTAGCCAGCCGCTTGATATGCCAAGCGCCGGCAGCACATTCAAAAGACCGGCGACCGGATATGCGGCGGCGCTTATAGAAGAGGCAGGGCTCAAGGGAAAGGGCTTCGGCGGGGCGTGCGTGTCGGAAAAGCATGCCGGATTTGTCATAAATCGCGGCGGCGCGACGTTTGACGACGTGATAAGGACTATGGAACTAGTGCAAAATACGGTCTATGAAAAATTCGGCGTTATGCTAGAGCCGGAGGTAAAAATAATCAAGTGATACCGCGTATAAATTCTGCGGTCGGCAAGCGGGGAGTAATATATGGAGCTATTGATAATTTCAGGACTTTCGGGAGCGGGGAAATCACAGGCTGCGGCGATATTGGAGGATTTTGACTACTATTGCGTGGACAATATGCCGATAGAGCTGGTGCCTAAATTTGCAGAGCTCTGCTTAACTGCGGAAGGCAAGTATGATAAGGTCGCGCTTGTTATGGACGTCCGCATGCAGGAGCCGTTTGACAAGCTGTTCAATACGCTGGATCAGATGCAGTCTGCGGGCGTCAGGTACAGCGTGCTGTATATGACAGCGTCGCTGCCGACGATACTTAACAGATATAAAGAAACACGCCGTCCACATCCGCTTATGGAAAACGGGCTCAGCCTTGAGCTCGCAGTGGAATTAGAGCGTAATCTGCTCAGAAACGTAAGGGCGCGTGCGTCGTATGTGATCGACACAACGGGATTTACGCTCGCTATGTTAAGAAACAAGCTGCGCGAAATGTTCATAGGCGACGCGCAGGGGCTGAAAATGGGCGTAAATATAATATCGTTCGGGTTCAAAAACGGGCTGCCGTTGGATGCAGATCTCGTGTTCGATGTGCGATTCTTGCCAAACCCGTATTACGAATCGGAGCTTCGAGAGCTGAGCGGGTGCGATCAGGCGGTAAAGGACTATATTTTCGGGCATAAGGACAGCGGCGATTTTGTGGAGAAGCTGATTGATATGCTCACCTTTCTCCTGCCCAGATACAGCGACGAGGGGAAAGCCGCGCTTACAATAGCTTTCGGATGCACCGGCGGACATCACCGCTCAGTCGCCATAGCAGAAGAGATCGGGGAGAAAATAATACAACTTGGATATCCCGTAAATATACGCCACAGGGATATAGAGCATTGACGGTGAAAAACATGGACGTTAACAATGAAAATCCGAAAACGGTGTGCATAGGCGGCGGAACGGGACTTTCGACGATGCTCATGGGGCTGAAGCTGTATACGCCAAATATAACAGCAATAGTAACAGTCGCAGATGACGGCGGCGGCTCCGGCGTGCTGAGGGAGGAGCTTGGAATGCTCCCACCCGGCGATATCAGAAACTGTATAACCGCGCTTGCAAATATAGAGCCTGTTATGACGCGGCTCATGTCGTATAGATTTGAAAAAGGTTATTTAAAAGGACAGAGCTTCGGTAATCTGTTTTTAGCTGCGATGTACGGCATATGCGGCTCGTTTACAGAGGCGGTGACCCGTATGGGCGATGTGCTTGCGATAACTGGCAAAGTACTACCGGTGACAACGGAGGATGTGCGCCTATTTGCAGAATTTGAAAACGGAGCCACGGTGCTGGGCGAATCGAAGATATTGGCTGTAAAAAAGCTCAGCGACTGCCGTATAAGAAGGGTTAAGCTTGTTCCCGAATGTCCGAAGGCGTTGCCGCAAAGTATAGAGGCGATAAAAGAGGCGGAGCTTATAATAATAGGTCCTGGCAGCCTGTATACAAGCATAATACCGGCGCTTTTGGCAGACGGGATAGCGCAGGCTGTAGCAGACTCCAAGGCAATGAAATTATACATAGCTAACGTAATGACGCAGGACGGCGAGACGGAGGGGTATACCGTGTCCGACCATGTTAAGACGCTGTTTATGCACAGCGGCGGGCGGATATTCGATAAATGCCTTGCGAATAATAAAATACTGCCTGACAGCGCGCTTGAAAAATATAGGGAAGAGGACGCCGAACAGATATTTGCCGATATAGAAGAACTTCAAAAGCTCGGTGTAATTGTGTATGAAAGACCTGTCGCCGGTATTTATGAAGGTTATGTGCGGCATAATCCGCGGCTTCTTGCAAGGGAGATCATGAACATATACGCAAAAGAAAGGAAAGCTGATACAGAGGAGGCGCTGTAATGTCCTTTTCATACGATACAAAGACAGAGCTGTGCAAAAACGCGATGAATGCGCAATGCTGCGCGCTGGCTGAGGCGTACGGCATACTTTTGTATTGCAATACATTTTCCGGGCGCGGTATAAAGATCGTTACCGAATCTCGACCGCTCGTCAAAAGGCTTCCAAAGCTGTTTAAAAAAGCGTTCGGAGCCACGTTTGACGTTTTGCCGGAAAATAACGAACAGGCGATGAAGCTGATGCTTGAAATAACCGGGCGAGAAAAGCTCGCGAGAATATTCGATTTATTGGGATACGATATTGATAAAACGATCGCGCAGCATATAAATCTGGGAGTTCTGGAGGAGGATTGCTGCCGTCAGAGTTTTATAAGAGGCGCGTTTCTTGCAGGAGGGAGCATAACCGACCCGCAGAAGAGATATCATCTCGAACTTGTCACAGCTCATTATAGCGTCAGCCGCGAGACGTATGCGATGCTTCTGGATATGGGCTTCAATCCGAAAAGCGCGCCGCGAAAAGGCAATTATATAACATATTTTAAGAGCAGCTCGGAGATAGAGGATCTTTTGACTACGATCGGAGCGCCTGTCGCGGCAATGCAGATCATGGCGGCGAAAATAGAAAAAGATATGAAAAACAGCGTCAACAGGAAAGTAAACTGCGACACGGCGAACGTGTCGAAGATAGTGGAAGCGGCGCAGGGACAGGTGGAGGCAATACAGCGGCTTGAGGAGAGAGGAGAGCTTAAATCCCTTCCGGAAAAGCTGCGTGAGACGGCGCGGATAAGACTGGAAAATCCTGAGCTAAGTTTAAGCGAGCTTGCCGCGATAACAGATCCGCCCGTAACGAAATCGTGCCTAAACCACAGGCTCAGAAGAATCATAGAGCTTTCAAAAGGGAATTGAGGTAAAAAATGGGATTTGTACATCTTCATGTTCATAGCGAATACAGCTTACTGGACGGCGCATGCCGGATAAAGGGGCTTGCGGCGCGCGTAGCCCAGCTTGGGCAGAAAGCCGTCGCGATAACGGATCATGGCGTCATGTACGGCGTCATAAATTTTTATAAAGAGTGCAAAAACCGCGGGATAAAACCGATAATCGGATGCGAGGTATACGTCGCGGCAAATTCACGTTTTGACAGGGAATACGGTAGAGATTCCTCCGGATATCACCTTATCCTGCTGTGCAAAAACAATACAGGATATAAAAACCTGTGTAAGCTCGTGAGCCTTGCGTTTATAGAGGGGTTTTACGTAAAGCCGAGGATAGATATGCAGCTTCTGCGCGAAAATTCCGAGGGGCTCATCGCGCTTTCAGCCTGCCTTGCCGGGAAAATACCAAGCCTCCTGCTTGAGGGACGGTATGACGACGCAAAGCGCGAGGCACTAGAGATGCGCGAGATATTTGGCGAAGACTCGTATTATCTGGAGCTTCAGGATCACGGCATAGACGAGCAGAAAGCCGTAAACCGCGATCTTATGCGCTTATCAAGGGAGACGGGGATACCGCTTGTAGTAACGAACGACGCACATTATCTGACGCGTGAGGACGCTTATGCGCAGGATGTGCTGCTCTGCATGCAGACGGGCAAAAAAGTGGACGATACCGACCGGATGAAATTTGAGACCGACGAGTTCTATATAAAGTCGGAGGAGGAGATGCGCTCCCTGTTTCCGGAATATCCGGAGGCTGCCGACAACACGGTGAAAATAGCCGATATGTGCAACGTCGAGATAGAATTTGGTCACTATCACCTGCCGGAATTCAAGCTGCCGGAGGGAGTCGACGCGTATGATTATTTGCGAGAGCAGTGCTATAACGGACTCAGAATGCGCTACGCGCCCGACAGAGAGGACGTAAAAAAACAGCTCGAGTACGAGCTTGAGATGATACAGCGCATGGGCTTTGTAGATTACTTCCTAATCGTCGCGGATTTCGTAAATTACGCGAAAAACGAGGGCATACCGGTAGGACCGGGAAGGGGCTCTGCCGCCGGGAGCGTCGTGTCATACTGCCTTGGAATAACCGACGTCGATCCTATAAAATATTCGCTTTATTTCGAGCGGTTTTTGAATCCGGAGCGCGTCAGCATGCCTGATATAGACATGGATTTCTGTGAAAGACGGCGCGGAGAGGTCATCGATTATGTAAAGCGCAAATACGGTGAGGACCGCGTTGCACAGATAGTGACGTTCAATACGCTCAAGGCAAAAAACGCCCTGCGTAACGTGTCGAAGACGATGGGGCTCACATTCGCGGAGGAAAACGAACTTGTAAAAACCGTCCCCCGCGCGCTCAACATGACGATAGACCAGGCGCTAGAGGTGTCAAAACAGTTCAAGGCGATGTACGATTCGGACGAGCGCATAAAAAAAGTCGTCGATACGGCGAAAGCACTTGAGGATATGCCTAAGGACTCGGGGACGCATGCGGCAGGCGTCGTTATAACGAAAGACCCCGTGTACACTTACGTGCCGCTCGCGCTGTCGAAAAAGGACAATTCGATATCCACCCAGTATGTCATGACGACGCTTGAGGAGCTGGGGCTTCTCAAAATGGATTTTTTAGGTCTTCGCAATCTCACGGTAATAGACGACGCCGTAAAAAGTATACAGAAAACAGATCCCGATTTTTCGCTGAAAAATATACCGGAGGATGACGCCGCAACGTACGAAATGCTGTCTGCTGGCAGGACTTCCGGCGTGTTCCAGATGGAATCTGCGGGGATAACAAACGTGTGCACATCGCTCGGTCCTCAGAGCATAGAGGATATAACGGCTATTATAGCGCTGTACCGTCCGGGACCGATGGACTCTATACCGAAATTTATAGAGAGCAAGAAAAATCCGGGTAAAATAAAGTACAAGCACCCGCTTTTAGAGCCGATATTAAACGTCACCTACGGCTGCATAGTGTATCAGGAGCAGGTTATCGAGATATGCCGCCGGCTTGGAGGATACTCGCTCGGTCAGGCGGATAATATACGGCGCGCCATGTCAAAGAAAAAGCACGAGGAGATTGTGCGCAACAGGGATATATTCATAAACGGAGACCCGGAAAACGGCATATGCGGCGCTGTGAAAAACGGCGTGCCAAGAGACGTCGCCGGGGATATATACGACGAGATACTCGATTTTGCAAACTACGCGTTCAATAAAGCGCACGCCGTCGCGTACGCCATAATATCATATCAGACGGCGTATTTAAAATGCCATTACCCGCGCGAGTATATGGCAGCTCTGATGAGCTCCGTGCTTGAAAGCCCGGAGAAGGTGGCTGAATACACCGCACAGTGCAAGGAGATGGGCATCGCCGTATTACCGCCCGATGTAAACGAGTCGGACGATAATTTTACCGTCTCCGAAAACCATATACGTTACGGTCTCGTGGCAGTAAAAAATATAGGTCGCGGATTTATAAAAGCAGTCATGGCTGAGCGCGAACAAAACGGCAAATTTAAGACGTTTGACGAGTTCTGCGACAGGATGTACGGGCAGGAGCTGAATCGCCGCGCCGTAGAGAGCCTTATCAAATGCGGCGGGTTTGACAGTATGGGATATAAGCGCAGTCAGCTTATGGCGGTGTGCCAGACTGTGCTTGACAGCATAGCCGACAGCCGGAGAAAAAATATAGAGGGGCAGCTCGATCTGTTCGGCGGATTGACAGGTAATGAAACGTCATCTGTCAAAATGGAGCTGCCTGATATACCGGAATACTCCCCGCGTGAGCTTATGAATATGGAGCATGAGATCACGGGACTGTACCTGTCAGGGCACCCGATGGAGGAATACCGCGATGCTGCAAAGCGCGCAGGCGCCGTCACTCTGCGCAGCATATTCGATGATTTCGCCGGAGACGAGCCCGGCGGAAAATATAACGACGGGCAGCGGATCACCGTCGCCGGCATAATCACCGCAGCAAAAACAAAGGCTACAAAGAACAATACTTTGATGGCGTATATAACGCTGGAGGATGGAACGGCTAATATGGAGATTCTCGCTTTTCAGAGAACGCTTGATAACTGCGGCGCGTATATAAAAGAGGATATACCTGTCGCAATAACGGGAAGACTGTCGGTGCGCGACGAAAACGATCCGCAAATAGTGGCGGATGTAGTCGCTCCGCTTGATCAGGCGCCCTCGGAGCAAGGAAATGAAAAGCAGAAAACGCCGAGAGAACAGCGGCTGTATGTTCGCCTTAAATCTGAAAAAGACAGCGCATATGAAAGAATCAAATCGATTTTATTCATGTTTCCCGGGAACCAGCAGATGGTGATATACTTTGAGGACAGTAAGAAACGGGTGGGTGCACGGTGTATTATACACAAGGCTCTAATCAAAGAGTTGCAAAAAATGCTGGGAGAAGAGAATGTTGTAACAAAATAGACTGTATTTTTGCAAGATTATCCGCATATTTATTCAAAATGCCATATTGCACGAACAAGCTCGATATGATATACTAAATGCAAGTTCTCAATGTATAAAATGCAAATAAACGATAGGAGGAAAAGAGATTGTCAAAACAATACAACCCGTTTGATAATGTTGTAGCCGCAGTAGAGAAGGCGGCAAAGATTCTGGAGTATACGAAAAATGATTATGTAAGGCTGCTCCATCCGGAAAAAGAACTTAAAGTTTCTCTGCCAATAAAGATGGATAACGGCGAAGTAAAGGTTTTTGACGGATACAGAGTGCAGTACTCATGCACAAGAGGTCCCGCAAAGGGCGGTATCAGATACCATCAGAATGTTAATATAGACGAGGTAAAGGCTCTCGCGGCATGGATGGCGTTTAAAAACGCTATCGCCGATATTCCGTTCGGCGGCGGCAAGGGCGGTATTACTGTAAATCCGAAAGAACTTTCCCAGGGCGAGCTTGAAAGACTTACAAGGCGTTATACGGCGTCAATGTCATACATGATCGGTCCTGATAAAGATATTCCTGCTCCTGATGTTGGCACCACGCCGCAGATCATGGGCTGGATGGTAGATACATATAGCATGATCAACAGAAACTATTCTCCTGCCGTAGTAACCGGCAAGCCGCTTCCACTTGGCGGATCGGAGGGAAGAGTTGAGGCGACCGGTCTCGGCGTTTACAGAACGGTTTTGAACGTGCTTAATAAGCTTGATATGGATCCAAAGCGTGTTACCGTCGCAGTACAAGGTATGGGCAACGTCGGCAGCTACTCCGCAAAATTCATGTATGAAGAGGGAGCGGAGGTCGTCGCGGTAAGTAACTCTTCCGGCGCTGTATATCTTAAAACAGGTCTCAATATCCCCGAAATCATCGAGCATATCGAAAGCGGAAAGAAGCTCTGCGACTACAATGCAGAGGGTGTAGAACATATCACAAACGAAGAGCTTGTAGTGCTTGACGTAGACGTTCTTATCCCTGCCGCTCTTGAAAACCAGATCAATGAAGACAATGTAAACGATGTAAAAGCTAAAGTCATAGTAGAAGGCGCAAATGGTCCTGTTACAGTTGACGCTGATGATATCCTGTCGGCTCGCGGTACATACATCGTACCCGATATACTTGCAAACTCCGGCGGTGTTATCGTGTCTTACTTTGAGTGGATCCAAAACCAGCAGAATTATTACTGGACGCTTGAAGAAGTCAATACAAAGCTTATGACGAAGATGGACAAAAACTTTGAAGATCTTTGGACGCTCAGCAAAGAAAAGAATATCACGCTTAGAGAGGCTGCATATGTTATCGCTCTGGAGCGCATTGCAGAGGCCGGAAAGCCGAGAGGAATTTGGCCGTAATAAGAACAAGCGTTCAAAATTCCTGTTGAAATAAAAAGTCGGGCATTTTGCCCGACTTTTTTAATGCTGTCAGTATAATTACAGCATTGCAATATAATTGCCGCGCCCGCAGTATAAAATAAGCGGAAATATACAGCAAAACGGAAAAGCGCTGAGGG
>CALWWO010000029.1 GCA_944385265.1 uncultured Oscillospiraceae bacterium | reverse complement strand
ACGACGCTGTCAGCCATGTACTGGCGTGCGCTCTCTCCGTCCACATCGAAATCGGTGTAGGATACGAGCTTGCCGTTTTCATCTTCCTCATAGTCATACCAGTTCTCGTTGCGTACCAGGACAGCCTGTCTGTCGGACTGGAGAGAATCGAGTCTGTACGGACCGTACGACATCGTGGTCTCGGGAGATGTGCCGTAGTTGGTCGTTACAAGAGTGCCGGTCGTGTCCTTGCCTTCCTCGTAGAGGTCCTCGTATACAAGCCAGCTTGACGTGCAGGAGGTGAGGAAGTAGTTGATGTCGATATAAGCGTCGGTGACATAGCGGATCGTGTAATCGTTGACCTTGTAGCAGCCGACAGTTCCGTCATACTCGACCTCGGGCATCATTTCACCCGTGTACATATAGTTGATGACGTCAGCCTCTGTCTCGCCCCAGTCAGGTGACGCGGTGATAAGCTGACCGAACAGCTCGATCGACTCATCGGTTACATCAACGAAACCGCCGACCGCGAGCTCCTGAAGAGATTCCCATGCAGTCATATCGAACATGTCTTCTCCGTAGGAATCGACGTAAGTCGTCATGGTCTCGCCGCCGAGCCACGCAAGCGCACTGTTGAGCGCGAAAGCGAGCGGAGCGCCGTCAGCGCTCGTGTACGTGCCGTCCTCGCCTGCTACGAGAGTATCGAGAGCATATGCGCCCTCAACATCGGTATCCCAAGCGATGCCGCCGCCGTAGTAGTACTCGTTGCCGCCCGCGACAGCGGACTCACCGGCGTAATACAGGTTGGCACGGTAGTTTTTCATGTCGGGATCAAGAAGAGCTTTCATGGAGTAGATGTAATCGTCGGCGGTGATCGCTTCGCCGTTCTCCCATGTGAGATTCTCGTTGAGCGCGATTTCAAAAACATAGCCCTCGGTCGTGTCCTCAACCGTCTGCCCTTCCGGGAGCGTTACGTTGTACGTCGTCAGGTCCTCCTGATGGTCGGCCGTAACGTCTGTGATAGAGGTCGCAGCCTCATATACCCACTGGTAAACGCCGTTTTCGGAATCCGAGATGGATATGTTGACAAGCGGCGTCTCAAGATAAGATAACATAGCGTCGTCAGCATTCGTCTCCCATGAGTGCGGATTCCAGTTTGTGCCGAGAGCCTGCGAGTAGGTGCGGTATGTGTATGTATCGCCGGACTGGTCGCCGCCGGACGAGCTTGAACTATCGCTCGTTTCCCCGCCGCAGGCAGCAAGCGCCAGCACCATACATACGACAAGCAGCATGCTCAAAGCTCTCTTTAAAGAACTTCTCATTGTTATTTCCTCCTAAAATATTTTGCATTTTGTCATTTTTGCATTTTTTAACAGAGCGGTGCTCTCTGTCAATATGATATATCGTCGCCAACAGCAACTTTATATACGCAATTTACAAAATGTCCGACAGTATTTTACATACCTATTCTATGAATTTCAAGCATTATTTTCAACTTTTTCGTGTTTTTTGTCGATTTGAATAAATTCTCCGCCTGTTTTGCCGTTTTTTTCTTCCGGTATATGTTGATGATGCAGACTTTTCCCCGCTGATCATCTTAGACGTGTCAAAATCCTTTCACTCGGGCTTGCACAAAATTACGCCAGCCCAATAACGCGTCCGTTTACTTCATATACTCTATAATTTGCAAAACCGCTTGTTTCTGTCCTGCCGTCAGCGACCGCCACGCTTCAAACAGCGCCTTCAGATCGTCGCTCATTTCCACCATCTCTCCGTCTGCAAAAAATTGCGACATCGTTATACCCATGCCGAAGCATATCGTCTCAAGCGTCGCCACGCTGGGCATAGTATTTCTGCGGAGCACATTCGCGATCGTCGACTGCGATAGACCGCATTCTTTCGACAATCTGTATTCTGACCAGCCTCTTTCTTCCATTAATCTGCGCAATCTATTATGCACGTCCACTGTATCCACCACCACTCTCCCTTAACAGTTTACCGTCCGCATTCGTTATATGGTAGTAAAAATTTGTAATAAGGTTATTATTAAAATAGACCGTATATTATGTCAACTTATGTCTAATATTGTCGATTATTTTCGAAATCGCTTTTTCTGGTGGAGATAACATTTCAAATTTATATATTTTTTATACTTGTATTATACCATTTTTTACTCTATTTGTAAAATACTATCTTATGTCAAAGCCGTACTTTATTTGTTGAAGGAAATCGAAAATTATGCTATTATGATGTTTAAAGTAATCGTTGAAAGGAGTTTTCGCATGACAGGGCAAAAATTTATACTGCCTGACGTTGAGACCGTCTCAATGAGCGGGCGCGCTGCTTCCCTTCTCATTGGCAGCGGATGCCCCGAAGCGGCGCTCCTGTACATTTATATATTAAAAAACAACGGCGTCCTCCCATCTGATTCAGCCGAAAAGCTCCATCTTTCGGAGGATAAACTTCGCCTCGCCGTGACGACGCTCTCCCGTCTTGGGCTTATAAAAACCGATATCGCAGATACGGGAAGCTCCGTATCCGCGCGTCAGCCCGTCTACGCGGCGTCTGACAGCGCTGCTGATAACGTGGAGGAGGCACCTAAAAATTCTGCACATAATCTCGGCAATGTGGCGGATGAATCTCAAAATCCGGTTAAAAATATCGATGATGTGGGGATAGCTTCACGTGCGCGCCCCGCTCCGGCGGACGTTTTGCCTGATTACTCCATTGCCGACATAAAGCGGGAGATGGCAAACGGCGCGCAGTTTTCCATGCTGGTGGACGAGGTCCAGCGCGCGCTCGGTAAAATATTGTCGTCGGACGATCTAATAAAGCTGTTCGGGATATACGACTGCCTGCGTCTGCCGCCGGAGGTCATTTTGCAGCTCGTCACCTTCTGCATCGCGGAAAACCGCCGCAGATACGGCGACCACAGGCTGCCCACGATGAGATACATAGAAAAAGCCGCCTATACATGGGAGAAAGAGGGTATCTTCTCCCTTGAGCAGGCGGAGGAGTATATAAAAAATCTGGCTGCCCGGCGCGAGAGTACGGCGCAGTTTGCCGCCGCGCTGCAAATACGCGGGCGCGACCTTACGGCGACGGAACGGAAATATATCGAAAGCTGGATCGGCATGGGATTCGAGCCGGAGGCTGCCGCCATCGCGTTTGACAGGACCGTCACGCAGACGGGGCGGCTTGTGTGGAAATATATGGACTCTATAATGAAAAACTGGCACGGTAAAGGGCTGCACCGCGCAAAGGATATCGAAAAAAACGACTTGCGTACGGACGCGACCGGAAAACCCGCGCAAAAAAACAGCACTGCTCCTACAGCCGCAGATATAGAGAGAATGCGTAAAACTCTCGAAAAAATCAAAAAAGGATGAAGGTGAGATATAAATGCCTCTTGACGGGAAACTCCTTGCCAAAGCAAAGACTAAGCTTGAGGAAAAACGCGCGGCGAGAGAATCGCAGCTTTTACGGCGTACGCAGCAGGTATACGCCGCAAATCCGCGCGTGCGTGAGCTTGACGATGAGATACGCGCGCTTGTCATAGATGCGATGAATGCCGCTTTTACGCACGGGGAGGACCCCGCCGCAGCTATAAAAAGCATAGAAGAGGAAAATCTCTCGCTTCAGGAGGAGCGCATCGTGGAGATACGCGCCGCCGGATTCCCGTCCGATTATCTGGACGACGGGTATATGTGTCCGCTGTGCCGCGACACGGGGTACCGCGGCGGCGAGATATGCTCTTGCCTCATGGAGCTTTATAAGGAGGAGCAGAGCCGTGAGCTGTCAGCCCTCTTAAATCTCGGCGAGCAGACTTTCGACACATTCGACCTCGATTATTACGACGATGAGCCCGACCCGAAAACAGGCGTGTCCCCGCGGTATAATATGGAAATAATAAGCGAGACATGTTATCGATATGCCGAAAAGTTCGGCAAAAACTCGTATAACCTGTTTTTAAACGGCAGCACCGGTCTGGGAAAGACGTTTTTATCCGCATGTATCGCAAAGGTCGTGTCGGAAAAAGGCTTTTCTGTTGTGTACGACACGGCGTACAACATATTTGATAAATTCGAGCGGGAGAGGTTTTCAAAAGCCGACGACATGGACGCCGTGCGCGAGGATATACACCGCTATTTAAACTGCGACCTGCTGATAATGGATGATCTCGGCATGGAGATGCAGTCCGGCTTTGTATCGAGCGCGCTTTATAATCTTATCAACACCCGCCTTGTGTCCGGGAAAAAAACAGTCATAAACTCTAATCTGACGATGGACGACCTGTACCGCCGTTATTCGCCTCAGGTCATGTCGCGCCTTGCCGGGGAATATGTTACGCTGACGTTTTATGGGCGTGATATCCGCCTTGTGAAGAAAGAGCTTGGGCAATAATCTCCCTTAATTTACATAAAAACAACTTCGCCGTTATTATTATAGAATATTCGCCCTGCGTGAATATTCTATAATTTTTCACAGGAGATTTCCACCGGGAAATATCCGTGGTTTTTCGCGAGTTTTACACATTATCCACAAGGTTTTCCACAGCCGCGCCGGCAGTTTTCCACAACGCATTACTCAGAATATTCAGATTACATAACGCCGGCGTAATACTCTCCCGTAATTTTTCACGGATTACATAACGCATGTATTTTGCCTGTTTTTACTGTATTTCTACCTTAAATTTACTTTGTTGGGGGCTTTAAATGAATAAACAAAACGATACTTTAAGAATGCACACACTGTTTGCCGGTCTGTCAGATGAAGATATCTCATCGGCGCTTGAATATTTTTCCGCTAAAGTGAAAAACTACCGGAAAGGAGAGCTTTTGCACCGCTTCGGGGAAAAGCTCCGCTCCTTCGGCGTCGTATTGTCGGGGACGGTGCAGGTGTTTACCGACGATATAAGCGGGCATCAGATGATGATGGCAATCGTAACGGAGGGCGGCAGCTTCGGTGAATCGCTCTGCTATCTCGCTGTTGAAGAAGCGCCCGTGTATATATGCGCCGCCGAGGATTGCGAGATATTGTGGCTTTCCGCCGAACGACTGCATAATATATCGGAAAACGAGTTCGAGCACGATCTTAAAAACCGCTTTATCTCCGACCTCGCGCAGAGAGCGCTGGATATGAACCGGCGGATACAGATCCTGTCGAAGCATCTGCTGCGTGATAAGCTGATAACGTTTTTTACCGATTATGCGCGAACATACGGTACAAAGCCGTTTTCCGTCCCGTTCGACCGCAGCGGCATGGCGATATATCTCGGCTCTGACAGAAGCGCCCTGTCGCGTGAGCTGTCCGCGATGAAGCGCGAGGGGATCATCGATTATAACAAAAATATCTTCCGATTTCTTGATTTAGATCAGGATTTTGATTGATAGCCGTTTTTACGTTGCGCGCGCAACGTAAAAACGGCGTAGATATCTTGTATAATACGTGTGGGCGAAAATACGCTTGCCGCCCCCTCATATCCGCGGCAGAATCTCGCCTTAAATATGATTTAAAGAAGGGTTGACTATGAAAAAAATAACGTCGCTGTTACTTGCGGCAGTCCTTGTTATGACGCTGCTTGCCGGATGCGGCGGGGACAGCTCCACATCGGGGACTTCAACCGATACCACGACAGAATCGACTGACACGACCGATACCGCGACAGAATCCACAAGCCAAACGGCTGAAGAGGACCCCGTTACGATACGCATCGGCGGGCTTAAAGGTCCTACGTCCATCGGCATGGTAAAGCTGATGGAGGATGACGAAGCGGGCGAAACGGAAAACGATTATGAATTTACGCTTGCCGGCTCTGCCGGTGAGATCTCGCCGCTGCTTGCTTCCGGCGAGCTTGATATCATCGCCGCACCCGTGAACCTCGCCTCCGTGCTGTATAATAACACCGACGGACAGGTCCGCTTCGCGGCAGTCAACACGCTCGGCGTCCTGTACGTCGTGCAGAAGGGCGGCGATCCGATAGAGAGCATCGCCGATCTCGCCGGTAAGACGATATACGCCACCGGTCAGGGGCAGACGCCGGAGTATTCACTGCGCTATCTGCTGACGGAAAACGGTCTTGATCCTGATACCGACGTGACTATCGAATTTAGAAGCGAGCCGACCGAGGTCGTCGCGCTGATGAACCAGCAGGAGACGGCGATCGCGATGCTGCCGCAGCCGTTCGTCACCGTCGCGCAGAACAGCGTAGATGGACTTGAGATCGCGCTCGACCTCACCGAGGAATGGGATAAGCTGGACAACGGCACTGCGTTTGTAACAGCCGGTCTCATCGTCCGCACCGATTTTATCGAGCAGTATCCTCAGCAGTTTGAAACGTTCATGGAGGAGTACGCCGCTTCTACCGAGTACGTTAACGAAAACGTGGCTGACGCCGCAGCACTCTGCGAGAAATTCGACATAATCACCGCCGCCGTCGCCGAAACGGCGATACCGTACTGCAATATCACCTGCATCACCGGCGAGGAGATGAAGACGATGGCGAGTTCTTATCTTGAGATCCTGTTCGAGCAGGACGCCGAGTCCGTCGGCGGCGCTCTGCCGGACGACGACCTGTACTATGTCGGCTAGGGGAGCTAAAAATGAAAATTTGACGCCGCGCCAAAATGCGGCGGGCGAATCGAGGAAAATAACCATATGGAAGGCAGCCGCCGTCCTTGCCGCGCTTTTGGCGTGGCAGGCGGCGGCAATGCTGCTTGACCAGAGTTTGCTGCTCGTCTCGCCGGTGGCTGTGGCGGAGCGTCTTTTTGCGCTTATGGGCGAGGCGGAGTTCTGGCAGACTGTCGCTTTCAGCTTTTCGCGCATCGTGCTGGGTTTCTTCCTTGCGCTTGCAGCCGGCGTGATATTGGCGGCGCTTGCCGCCTCATCGCGCGTGTTTGAGATATTCATGTGGCCGTATATCGCGATCATAAAGGCGATACCTGTCGCATCGTTTATCATAATGAGTCTTATATGGCTGTCGGCGCGTAGGATATCGATATTCATATCGTTCCTGATGGTTTTGCCGATCGTGTACTCAAACGTGCTGGAGGGCATAAAGAACACCGACGTTCAGCTTCTTGAAATGGCGCGTGTGTTTAAAATACCGCTTTGGCGGCGCGTGCTGTATATCTACCTGCCGCAGCTGCGCCCGTTTCTTATCTCCGCGTGCAGCACCGCCCTCGGTCTGTGCTGGAAATCCGGCGTCGCAGCGGAGGTCATCGGCATAACGAGCGGATCGATCGGAGAGGAGCTTTACAGGGCGAAAATATACCTCGCGACGGCTGACCTGTTCGCATGGACGACCGTGATAGTCGTGATAAGCGTCGTGTTTGAAAAGCTGTTTCTTTATCTGCTCAAAAAAGGGTTTTCACGAATAAAATAAACGAAAAACCGTATACGGTAAAGCGCAAACATAAAACTCGCGGCGAAAATCATCCCGCCGCGCAATAAAAAACCGGCACATGCGATAGGAGGACAGCTATGCAGCTGATAGTACTTAAAAATATAAACCGCTCCTTTGGAGAGAAACGGGTCCTTACCGATTTTTCGGCAGAGTTCGCTCCCGGCTCCGTCACATGCATAATGGGCGAGTCCGGCTGTGGCAAAACCACTCTGCTAAATATCCTGATGGGGCTTCTGCCGCCGGATTCCGGCGAGATATGCGGAGTGCCGGATAAAATATCCGCCGTGTTTCAGGAGGACCGTCTGTGCGACGGGCTCTCCGCCGTTACAAATATCCGTATCGCCGCGGGGAATTCCGCCGACGAGCAAACGGTGATACGCCACCTCTCACAGCTGGGGCTGGAGGGCAGCATATATCTACCGGTAGACGAGCTCTCCGGCGGTATGAAGCGCCGCGTAGCTATAGCGCGGTGCGTTTTATCCGACAGTGAGCTTATGCTGCTCGACGAGCCGTTTAAGGGGCTGGACGAGGATAACCGTCTACGAGCCGCACAGTATATTTTAGAAAATAAAAACGGCAGAACGGTCATTATGGTCACGCATGACCGCGATGAGGCGCCGATGCTGGGCGCCGATGTTTTGAATATGAAGCTTTGACCGCGCCCAAGTGTAAGGCGCGGTTTTTCATCGCCGATAAGGAGATACTATTTTTGCGCGGAAGTGCAACCCTTTGCCGCCGGAGGACGGCTACTTTTAAGCCCACTGTGTGGGCGCACATCGTGCTAGAGCACGATACCTTTTACCGCGTGAAACGCGATATCTTTACCGCGCCCATGGGCGCGGGGACTTACCGCCGCCAAAGTGGCGGGGATTTGTACCCATTTCTTTGATGTATGTCAAAGAAACGGGTACACCCAAAGAAAACATAGCAGGGAAAACCGGTTTTCCCTGCACCCTTTCCATGTTTTCCCCAACGCAGGCATACGTCATCTGATATGGCAGTTTGTCCCCCGCAAGATAGAATGGGCGCATTGGCAGCGCGCTATGTAATAATAACACTGCGCATAGATTTACACCGCGGTACGGTGGTTACGTTGCCACGCTCTTTTTATCGTTACTTCCGTCTGCCGCGCCTTTTATGGCGCGGGGGTAGTGATTTGATAGTGCTACCGTTTAGCACAGGGGCGCTGATCTAACAATCTATCAGATTTCCACCGTCATTCGTCGAATGGGAAGCACGGTCAAGTTACTAATAGGGAAGCCGCAAGTTAGATTCGCCTATGCGTATGTTGATACGCGCCTTTTTGGGAGTCGCGAGGGGCGCTCCCCTCGCTGCCTTTTTCTTTGGGGACACCCGTTTTCGTCGACGCAAGCTCCGTATCGCTTGTTTTGCCCTTTCAGGCAAAAGTGCGCTC
>CALWWO010000028.1 GCA_944385265.1 uncultured Oscillospiraceae bacterium | reverse complement strand
AGCGCGTCTATCGTCGGCGCCGTTCGCGCGTATTTCATAAACCGCTCCGCAAAGCCCTCTCTTCTGTCGTCAAGCTTTTTGTAATCCGCATCGCTCATCCCTCGCAGGCGCGAGAGTATCGCCTGCTCGTAATCATATATCGACACGGGTTTTTTACCGGCTATGATTTCCGCGGCACAGGCGGGCATATACTCGTCAGCCGTATCTCCGGCGAGCAGGCGCGCGCGTATAAAGGAGGCGGATGCCATCTTTCCCTCCGCAGCGCGGCTATCATGCCCCGCGCCGTCCCGCTTTACGGTCATGCACTCTATTTTGCCGCCGAGGGCTATCGCAGCCTTAGCATACTCTATCCCGAGCAGATTATTTGCGCTGTTCAAAAGGTCTCCCAGTTTCGGCGAGACGCTTTTGAGCGCGTCTGCACATGCAGATGTATAAGCTTTGCCATTTGTCAAACCTTCTCTTATCATTTCCTGCGTCCTGTTCTCAAGCATAATCTCTGCTGCAGCCGTAATATCGTCTATATCGCCGCATTCGCTGCCGAAGGAGAGGTATCCGCAGTCGATCTTTTGCAGCAGCGATACGGCTCCGTATGCAAAATTTTCAGCCGACGACAGCGTCCACGGAAGCGGAAGCTCTACCACGAGGTCGGCGCCGCACATCAAAGCTAGCGCTGCGCGCGCGTGCTTATCGAATATCGCAACGTCGCCCCGCTGGACGAAATTGCCGCTCATCACGCATACTATCGCCGTATCATCTCCCAATATCGAACGCGTTTTGGCAATATGATACGCATGTCCGTTATGAAATGGGTTATATTCGCACACGATTCCGGCAATTTTCATTGTTTGCTCCTACAAATTTCAAAAAAAATATTGAGATATTCCCAAAAAAGTATTAGAATACCTATGTTAATTATTTTATACGAGCAATCTAATTTTATCAAGGAAGGAATTGTGTAATGAACATTTTAGTCATCAACTCTGGCAGTTCTTCACTTAAGTATCAGCTTTTTGATATGGAGAACGAAACCGTCCTCGCAAAAGGTCTTTGCGAACGTATTGGACTCGACGGTCATCTTACTCACAAGCCGGCAAACGGCAAGCCCGTTTATGAGGCTGACATCGCCATGCCCACCCACAACGAAGCTATCCAAGCCGTTTTGGAAAAGCTCGTCAGCGACGAATACGGTGTTGTTAAATCCATGTCTGAGATCGACGCTGTCGGTCACCGCGTACTTCACGGCGGCGCTAAGTTTACAGCATCCTGCATCGTAAATGCAGAGGTCGAAAAAGCTATCGAGGATTGCATCCCTCTCGGTCCTCTCCATAACCCCGCCAACCTGATGGGAATCCGCGCATGTAAAGAGGTTATGCCGGACACGCCGCAGGTCGCTGTTTTCGACACCTCCTTCGGTATGACGATGGATCCTAAGGTATATATCTACGCTATGCCGTATGAATACTATGAAAAGCACGATATCCGTAAATACGGCTTCCATGGCACGTCCCACCGCTTCGTATCTCAGCGTATGCTCGAGCTGCTCGGCAAGCCGGATGCAAAAGTGATCGTATGCCACCTCGGCAACGGATCTTCCCTTTCGGCTTCCATCGGTGGAAAATGCGTCGATACGTCCATGGGACTTACCCCTCTTGCAGGTTTCCCGATGGGCTCCCACTCCGGCGACGTGGACGCAGGCGTTCTCGAATACGTTATGGAGCACTACGGATACGACATCCATGAAATGCTCACGATACTGAACAAGAAATCCGGCGTGTTGGGTATTTCCGGCGTATCCTCCGACTTCCGCGATCTTGACAACGCGGCGGCTGAGGGCAACGAGCGTGCGCAGCTTGCTCTAGATAAATTCGCTTATGAGGTCAAAAAATTTCTCGGCTCCTATGTTGCCGCTCTCGGCGGTGTTGACGGTATCGCCTTTACGGCGGGCGTCGGCGAAAATTCTCCCGAAATGCGCGAGAATATCGTAAGCGGTCTTGATTTCATGGGTATTGAGATCGACGCCGAAAAGAACAAGGTCCGCGGCAAGGAGACCGATATCACAGGCGCAAACTCCAAGGTCAAGGTCTTTATCGTTCCGACAAACGAAGAGCTTATGATTGCCCGCGACACAAAAGAACTAACTTCTAAATAAAAGCTCAAAACAATAGATAGGGGCGGTCTTAAATCGACCGCCCCTTTTCATGTACTGGCTTTTGGGAGGAAATAACTATGAATACGAAAAAAATGGTCATGACCGCCATGCTGGCAGCGATGATATGCGTTTTTGCTCCGTGGAGCGTCCCGATCGGCGTTATCCCGGTAACTCTTGCAACTTTGGCAGTATATGTGGCCTCTTCCGTTATCGACTGGAAATGCGGTACTGTTGCAGTGCTTATCTATATCCTTATCGGAGCCTGCGGGCTGCCCGTATTTTCTAATTTCGCCGGCGGCGTTCAGGTCATTGCCGGAATGACGGGCGGATATATTATAGGATACGTCCCCTGCGCCATGATAACCGGATTTGTTGTCGATAAATCGTCGTTTCCCGATTTTATAAAGTTTCCGCTTGGCATGGTGCTCGGCACCTTTGCCTGTTATGCGCTCGGCACGGCATGGTTTATGTTTGTCAGCGGTAACACGCTGCTATATGCGCTCGCCGTATGCGTCGTTCCGTTTTTGTTCGGCGATTCTGTCAAAATCGTTATCGCCTCTGTCCTCGCCGCTGCGATAAGGAAAGTCCTGCAAAAAAGCTACATTGCCAAGAATTGAGGCTTTATACTCCTCATATTGGTATCAAATACCGCCTTTAGATTGGTGTCCGCGCTGTTTTGCAAGGAAAATTTGAAGAAAATTGTTGACTTTACCGGTCGCTGATGTTAAACTACTATCACCGCTTTGAATAGGTCTGAAGTGCTTTTGCCACCTACGACAGCGAGTCTCTATATATGTAAGAGGTGAAAATAATGAAATGTGCAATTATTGAAACCGGCGGCAAGCAGTACCGCGTCGCCGAAAACGACGTCATCTTTGTCGAGAAGCTCGGAGCCGAAGAAAATGAGGCAGTTACCTTTGACAAGGTCCTCGCCGTGTTTGACGACGACAATCAAATCTTCGGCGCTCCTGTAGTTGAGGGCGCTAAGGTCACGGGCACCGTTCTTAAAAACGGCAAAAACAAAAAGATCATCGTCTATAAAATGCGTCCCAAAAAGAACTACCGCAGAAAGCAGGGACACAGACAGCCTTACACCAAGGTGCAGATTCAGGCAATCGAAGCGTAACGCTTTTCTCTTTTAACACTATTTATCGGAGGTGTAAACTATGGCACATAAGAAAGGTATGGGTTCTACAAAGAACGGTCGTGACAGCGAGTCTAAGCGCCTCGGCGTAAAGAGAGCTGACGGGCAGTTCGTTTTAGCAGGCAACATCCTCGTTCGCCAGCGCGGAACGAAAATCCACCCCGGCGTGAACGTCGGTATCGGAAGCGACGACACGTTGTTTGCCAAGACCGACGGTGTCGTCCGTTTCGAGCGCGTCGGCAAGGATAGAAAGCGCGTTTCTGTTTATGAGCAGATCGCTCAGTAAGCTACAATTGAAAAATACCGGTATCCTCTCTTTCGGATGCCGGTTATTTTTTACTGAAATGTCCGCGCTTATTGACATATCGCCGTAAAAATTGTACCATTACGGTGTCTGTGTATGTTATTTTAATCCTGCTCCGCCACAAGGCTTTACCGCGCTTTTCCAAACGTTCCTTACAGCGACACAGCATGCGTTTTTCCGCATTGTAAATTATACCAAATATCAATATACGGGAGAATGAGTATAATATGAAAATAAAAATTTCAACAGACAGCACCTGTGATTTACCGCCCGAACAAATCGAAAAATACGACATCAGCATCATCCCCCTTTACGTTACAAAAAACGAGCTGTCATTTTTAGACGGAGTGGAAATGACGCCGGCGCGCCTGTTCGAAGATGTCGAGCGCACGGGCGAGCTTTACAAAACGGCAGCCGTCAATGTCTCTGACTACAGCCGCTATTTTTCCGAATACCTTAAAGATTATGACGCGGTGATCCATTTGAATATGGGGAGCGATTTTTCCGTGTGCTATCAAAACGCATGTATAGCGGCGGAAGAATTTGAAAACGTGTATGTTTTCGACACGCAGAATCTCACCGCCGGTATCGGTCTGCTTGTCGTCGAGGCGGCTGTTATGGCTTCGCAAGGGATGCACCCGCGAGATATCTTAAATCATTTGCGCGAGTATGTTCCAAAAGTCGACGCAAGCTTTGTTCTCAATACTCTCAAATTCCTGCACATGGGCGGGAGATGCTCCGGCGTAGCCGCGCTCGGCGCAAATCTGCTCAACTTAAAGCCGTGCATCGAGGTCAAGGATGGTAAAATGGGAGTAGGGAAAAAATATCGCGGCAATATAGGTAAAGTCGCGTATGCCTATGCAAAAGAAAGACTCGGCGATCTGAGCGGCGTAGATACGCGCCGCATATGTATCATCTATACATATGGCATAAGCCCATCTATAATTTCTGCTGTGCGAAACGCTGTTACGGAAGCCGGTAAATTTGACGAGATACTTGAATACCACACAGGCTGCACCATTTCAAGCCACTGCGGTCCTGATACGATAGGTATAATATATATTAAAAAATAGCATATTAAATTACCTATCTTTTTACTATTGGAGATATAAATGTTTGTAGATAAAGTAACCATAAAAGTAATTGCCGGAAACGGCGGGAACGGAGCCGTCTCCTTCCACCGCGAAAAATACGTCGCGGCAGGCGGTCCCGACGGAGGCGACGGCGGCAAAGGCGGAAACGTCGTACTTGTGACCGATCCCAATATGTCCACGCTGATGGATTTCCGCTACAAAAGAAAATATGCAGCGCAAAACGGCATGGATGGCTCCGGAAAACGCTGCTCCGGAAAGGACGGCGCCGACCTTATCATACGAGTTCCGTGCGGAACGATCGTCCGTGACGAGGCGAGCGGCGGTATTATAAAAGACCTGTCCGACAATAAGCCGTTTATCATCGCAAAAGGTGGAAACGGCGGCTGGGGCAACCAGCATTTTGCCACGCCCACGAGACAGGCTCCCCGCTTTGCAAAAAGCGGTCTTCCGGGAGAGGTCCGCAGCATAATCCTGGAGCTGAAGCTGCTGGCTGACGTTGGTCTTGTCGGCTTTCCTAACGTCGGCAAATCCACACTTTTATCAGTCGTATCTAAGGCGCACCCAAAAATCGCAAACTATCATTTTACAACGCTGTATCCGAATCTCGGCGTGGTCTATGTCGGCGAGGGCAGCTCATTCGTTATGGCTGACATCCCTGGTATAATCGAGGGCGCCTCTGAAGGCGCCGGTCTCGGTCACGATTTCCTGCGCCATATAGACCGTTGCCGCCTGCTGATACATGTTGTTGATGCATCCGGAAGTGAAGGGCGCAATCCCATAGAGGACTTTGACGCCATAAATGCTGAGCTTGAGCGATATAGCCCTGAGCTCGCCTCGCGCCCTATGCTCGTTGCGGCAAACAAATGCGATATTATTTTCGATCAAAAGCTTTTTGATGATTTCAAGGCATATATCGCACAAAAAGGCTATCCATTTTTTGAGATATCGGCAGCGACGCATGCAGGCGTAAAAGAGCTTATAGAAGCTGCCGCCGCAAGCTTGAGCGAGCTTCCGCCGGTCACTATATTTGAGCCCGATTACATCGAGCCGGAGCTTACGCTCGACACTGCGGAGGATCTGAGTATTTCCGTCTATGACGACGTTTGGGTCATCGAGGGCGGATGGATGGAGCGTCTTGTTCGCAACATCAATTTTTCCGACTATGAATCGCGCATGTTTTTTGACAAGACGCTGCGCGAAGCAGGAGTGTATGATAAGCTTGAAGAGCGCGGTATCAAAGAGGGAGATATCGTAAGCATATATAACCTTGAGTTTGAATATCACAAATAGGCATTTTTATGCCAGGCTGTATGCGCGCTGTATTTAAGCGGCTTATGGCATGTTTCCCCTCCCATTTGTTTTAAAGCCCGGCTTTGCGGATTTTGTTATCTGCGGAGCCGGTTTTTTATTTTCAGGAGCAGGCAAGAAGACGCATCGTGCCGTCTCTGCGCCAGCGCGCGACATTCCCGCATGCTGGTTTGGAACGCAGCGGATATTTTTATTGTACTTGTTTTCCAAAAAGTCTATAATAAAATTTATATGATGATTTTCCGCACAAACTGAAGAAATGATTTCAAAAGGAGAGAGCGAAAATGAATGTGCGTATGGCAACAGAAAAAGATATCGATAGGATCCACGAGCTTCTTGCGCAGGTTGCGCTCATACATCACAACGGACGCCCTGATCTTTTTAAATATGGGAGGAGTAAATATACGGATGAAGAGTTAAAAGAGCTTCTGCACGACAAGCAGCGTCCCATCTTGGCGGCTGTGGATGAAAACGACCGCCTTCTAGGCTACGCTTTCTGCGTTTTTCAGCAGTATAAAAGCAACAATATAATGACGGATATCAAAACGCTGTATATAGACGACCTGTGTGTGGACGAAAATGTCCGCGGGAAACATGTCGGCAAGACTTTGTATGACGCTGTTCTCGATTTTGCTCGGGCACATGGCTGCTACAATGTGACCTTAAATGTCTGGAGCTGCAATGAGGCTGCAATGAAATTCTATCAAAGCTGTGGACTGAAGCCGCAGAAAGTTGGCATGGAGATCATACTGGATTGATACCGGATTGATACAGTAATGGCATATGCTCGTTTATCCTCACGGGAGATCCGAATACACCGAATCTACCAAAGTGGTATCCGTCCGCTCCCGATACCGTGAATAGGATGTGTTTTGATAAAGTCTTTGACATCATGAAGGACGAGTGGACAGCGCCGGAATTTGCAACAGAGTATAACTACTGATACTTTTTCGCCCGCCCCTCTTTACACCAAAGAGAGGCGGACGCTGTTTTACTTATCAAATATCATCTTTCAACTGCTTGAGAAAAATTACTGCGAAAAAGAAACGATCTTTTCTATACCAAAGGAATATAAAATCAAAACGGCAGGTCGGCACAGGATATTTATGAGTATATATTTTCTATTAGACATACTTGTTAGCCCCGCGATCATACATAGCAGATCGTCAGGCATGCCGGGTAATAAAATGGCAAGTGCAAAAAAGATTTCAAACTTTTCTCCTTTATCTAGCCAGCCGATATATTTATCATATGTTTTTTTATTTGCAACTTTAAGTATGAGGCTTTTTCCGTATCTTTTCACCAGCCGGAACATTATATAGGAGCCGATGAGAAGACCGGTATAATTATATATAAACCCTTCGAGCGGACCAAAAACTATAACTCCGATCCCGCTGATCACTCCGCCAGGGACTACGGGAATAACGATTTGCACAATCTGTATGAGGATAAATACAAGCGGTGCAACCGGTCCCAGCCCCTTCAAATATACCCTAAGTGCTTCCGGATCCGACAGATAGCCGGACCGCCACAGAAACATCGCAAAAATTATCAGCGCCACGGTCCCGATGACCGCAGCCCATTTTGTTGATTTCATCGTCATACCTCCTCCACAAATGATAGTATAACTATAAAAGAATTAAAAATCTCGCTACAAATCCTTAATTGTTTCCTAAATAAAAGGGATGTGTTCACAAAATAAAGCCGCCTTGATTATAGCAGGCACAGTGCGAAAGCTACTTAAAGGCGGCTAAATCCCCAAACATATGGAGCGCCCCTCTCCAAAAAGCAAAAACGCAAACCAGCGAAGCGTTTGTGTTTTTGGGAGGAGGAACAGTGGAGCGGGTGACTGATTTTTATAAAATAAAAATCGGAACGAGCGCAACTCGTTATGGCGCGGTGCGTCAATTCGATGGGAATCGGAAAATGTTTGCCGATATCCGGCGATAGCAAAAGTGATTCGCAACGCTGCCTAAACGTTGTAAGACTCGCTGTACGCACCTAATCCCCAAAGCACAAAGTGCCTCTCTCCAAAAAACAAAAACGCAAACCAGCGAAGCGTTTGTGTTTTTGGGAGGAGGAACAGTGGAGCGGGTGACTGATTTTTATAAAATAAAAATCGGAACGAGCGCAACTCGTTCCGACGTGGTACGCCCGATGCGATTCGAACGCACGACCTTCAGAGTCGGAGTCTGACACTCTATCCAGCTGAGCTACGGGCGCATATATTTACATTTTATCTTAACTTGTTACCACGCTTTACGCTAAAACATCGCGCGGCAAAGGCGCTTAACCCCACTGCGGGCTAATACGAACTGTATTTTATCACGATTTTTTTCCACTGTAAAGCAAGTATAACAATATTTATTGTTTTATTTTGTCGATTATGATACTATGTCTATACTAACCCTGAAAGGCGGAGTCTTTTTATGGCAAACGAAAAAGGTAATTTCAGATCCTCCCTATTTGGCGGCTTTAACCGCCGTGATGTAGCAGACTATATAGAAAAGCTGTCTGCTGAACGCAATAGATACAAGGCGGAAAATTCCTCGCTGAATGAGACTGTTGAAAAGCTTCAGAGCGATATCGAGGATTTAAACGCGCAGATAAAAGAGCTGTCCGATAAGCTCGAGGCTACCCGCCGAGAGCCGCTCGGCTTGCACATCGCCGCATGTGAGGACGCTATCGCCGCCGCCTCAAAGCTGAAAACCGCGCTTTCTGATAAAACTGAAAAAATAAAAGAGCTTTCTGAATCGGTAGACGAAAATCTTTCACAGATAAACAAATACCTTGCTTCGCTTCCCTCGGCTGCTGATAAAGCGTGCAATAAAATCGGCAATGCCATTGAAAGATTAAACGAGCTTAAAAATGAGATATGAGGTGTTAAATTTGGACGTCAATACTTACTCTCTCAACACGGACAATTTGAAATCCGCTATTCCCGCGCTTCACGCGGGCGACCGCGTTCTGCTGAGCGGCACTATATATACATCGAGAGACGCGGCGCACAAAAAGCTGTTTCTCCTGCTTGACGAAGGCAAACCC
>CALWWO010000027.1 GCA_944385265.1 uncultured Oscillospiraceae bacterium | reverse complement strand
GACGCCGCCGGAAACGCCGGGCAGAAACAGGACTTACATTATTTTAGGCGCTGTAATGTCAGGACTTGGCGCAATCGGTATCTTAGTACTCGGCATTTTGAATTCTCTGTTTCCGGGCGTCATATACGACCCGCCTGAGGGGGATGTCAGGGCTATTATGGAAACGGGATTTTTTGCATTTTTAAAGGTGCATAACCTTCTCTGGCTGTTTGCGCTGTGTCTAGGACTTATTTTATACGGTATCTTTGTGATACTTCTGGGCAGACATAAAAAATCCGGAAAATAAACGCCGCATGGCACAAAAACGGTGCGGAGCGAGGCTCCTCACCGTTTAATCTTTAATTGCCGGTCCGCTCTCGATATATTTGCCGCATACAAGTTTTTCTCCCTGAGTCCGCATTGATATGCCGATGTAGATTTTACCGGCGTAATGCGCAATATATGCCGCTTGACATAAAAGCCGCAAATATACGATAGCGCCGCCTGTTTGGTCGATATTTGACCGTGTTGCAATTTTTCCGGATTTATAATAGAATTTATAAGTTAAGTCATTTTATGCTTTACAAAGAGGATCAGATCATGGATTATCTTGCTGGAAAATATGACGTCGCCGTTATCGGGCTGGGACACGCCGGTATCGAAGCCGCCCTCGCCTGCGCGAGGATGGGGCTTAGTACTGTGTGCTTTGCGATAAACCTCGACTCCGTCGGCAATATGCCGTGCAACCCCGCTATCGGCGGCACGGGCAAGGGACATCTTGTGCGCGAGCTCGATGCGCTCGGCGGCGAGATGGCGAAAGCCGCCGACCGCGCCTGTATCCAGTACCGCCTTTTAAACCGCGGCAAGGGACCTGCGGTCCACTCGCTGCGCGCGCAGGCGGACAGGCGCGAATATCAGAAAATCATGAAGCACACACTTGAGCTGTGCGAAAATCTAAGCGTGAAGCAGGCAGAGGTCGTCTCGGTAGAGCTTGAGGAGGGCGCTGTCGCCGCCGTCAAAACGCAGACGGGCGCGATATACAAGTGCCGCGCTGCCGTCATATGCACCGGCACCTACCTCAAAGGGCGCACAATCGTCGGCGATGTGACGCGCGAGGGCGGGCCTGATGGAATGTTCGCCTCAGTCACGCTCGGCTCGTACCTTCGCGAGCTTGGGCTCGACATGCGCCGCTTTAAAACCGGTACGCCGCCGAGGATCAACCGCCGCTCCGTCGATTTTTCACAGATGGAAATTCAGTACGGGGATGAGCATCCGCAGCCGTTTTCGTTCCAGACAAGCGCGCCTCTGGAAAACCGCGCCGTGTGCTATCTGACATACACAAACGCGGAAACGCACCGCATCATACGCGAAAACCTGCACCGCAGTCCGCTTTTCTCCGGCGTTATCGAGGGGATCGGTCCGCGCTACTGCCCGTCTATTGAGGACAAGGTCGTCCGCTTTGCCGACAAGCCGCGTCATCAGCTTTTTATCGAGCCGATGGGACTTGACACAGAAGAACTTTACGTTCAAGGATTTTCGTCGTCACTGCCGGAGGACGTGCAGATAGAGATGCTGCACACGATAAAAGGGCTTGAGCACGCCGAGATGACGCGCTGTGCATACGCTATTGAATACGACTGCATAAACCCACTGGAGCTTTATCCGACGTTGGAGGTAAAAAAAATCCCCGGGCTTTACGGCGCCGGGCAATTCAACGGCTCGTCGGGATATGAAGAGGCGGCCGTTCAGGGCTTTGTCGCGGGGGTAAACGCCGCGCTGAAGATAAAGGGAAAGGAGCCAATGATACTCGACCGCTCGTCGTCCTACATCGGTACGCTTATCGACGACCTTGTAACGAAAGGCACAAACGAGCCGTACAGGATGATGACATCGCGCTCTGAATACCGTCTTATTCTGCGGCAGGACAATGCCGACATACGCCTTTGCCATATCGGACGGCGCATCGGACTCGTATCTGACGAGCAATATAACAAGGTTATCTCTAAATACGACGCGGTAGACCGTGAAATAAGCCGCCTTGAAAAGACGTATATCGCGCCGTCACAGGAGCTCTCCGATATGCTTAAGTCGCGCGGGACCACAGTGCCTGTATCGGGCGTCAGCATTGCGTCGCTTATACGCCGCCCGCAGCTTGACTACGACTGCACAGCGCCTTTTGATCCGGGCAGGCCGCAGCTTGACGCCGCTGTCACGGAGCAGGTTGAGATATCTCTCAAATACGCGGGGTATATCGAAAAACAGCTTAAGCAGATCGAGGATTTTCAAAAGATGGAGGAAAAGAAGCTGCCGGACGATATCGACTATACCAATATAAACGGGCTGAGGCTTGAGGCGAGGCAGAAGCTCAGTCAGATACGTCCGCGAAATCTCGGTCAGGCATCGCGCATATCGGGCGTTTCGCCGGCGGATATCGCCGCGCTTATGATCTATCTTGAAAAATAACTATTGGAAAGGCATCAATGCCTTTCCAATAAAATTTCCATATATGCCGGCTTGGTCTATTTCTTCGCAGCAGCCTCTCGGTCAAGCCGTCTGTTGCGGAAGTATAGCACAATATCGGCAGTTACCATCACAAAGTTTATAAGATACATAATAAGGACATAGTTCACATTCCCTGTGACGAATTTTCCCATTATGCCGCTTATGTACCCTGTCTCGATGGCGAGCAGGAACATAAAGCTTTTACCTGTCGCCGTCCTCGCCTTATAGGATTTGTAGACGGACAGAGGCCATGAAATGCCAAAACATAACATCATTATAAACTCAAAAATCTGTTGCATTTTAAAACAACTCCCTATATTTTTTGTGTTCAGCGACTATAATATCACCGATAACTTGGTTTGACAATGTTTTTTTAGTAATATGGATATATAGTTGTAATACCCTTTTGGTAATACTTTTTTGGCTTTTATGCTTTACTTTTTTCAAGCCTTGTGGTAAAATTATCTAGCTTATGCCCCTGCTCTTAGTTTCGGGATACAGCGGATACTGTTTTTCCGCACTCTTTCAGCCCGTTACCAGGACACGGGGAACTATAATTTAAAGAAAGGAACTTTGAAAATGATAACAAAGGAACAGAAAACAGCCGTTATTGAGGCTAACCGTACGCATGAGGGCGACACAGGCTCGCCTGAGGTGCAGATTGCTATCCTGACTGAGCGCATCGCTCAGCTTACCGAGCATCTGAAGGTGCATAAAAAGGATAATCACAGCCGTCTCGGCATGTACAAGATGGTAGGTAAACGCCGCCGCCTGCTCGACTACCTTGCAAAAGTCGATATCGAGCGCTACAGGGCATGTATCGCTAAGCTTGGCATCAGAAGATAGTTTACTGTGCGGAGGGGTGTCTTTGCCCCTCCGTTTCTATGAATTTTTATTCATATTTTTCAAATACTAAGATAATTACATGGGCATACGATTCTTTTTTAGCAGTTGAAAATACGCCCCCAAACGTCGGCAGGCGCTGTGATGTTTTTGACGCGGTGCGGCGCTTTTACCGGTAAAGCTTCGTTTTATCCGCCGGCATAATACGGACGTCGCCGGATGTGCGGCGCATTACCGCAGGCGCGCCTTGAAATCCGGTATTCAAACTGCCGCGGTCATAGCGCGCGGGTTTAATACGGGGACGCTTTTTCAAGTGCTAAAGAGCCTTGTATGCTCCATGTGAAATAAATTAAAGGAGCAATATCATGATAATCAAACACAGAGAATTTCCTGATCATAAGACATATTCGATGGAACTTGCGGGCAGACCGCTTACGCTCGAAGTCGGCAAATACGCGGAGCTTGCAAATGCCGCCGTTATGGTACGCTACGGCGATACCGCTGTTTTAGTAACGGCGACAGCTTCGCCCCGTCCTAAGGACGGTATCGACTATTTCCCGCTGTCCGTCGATTTTGAAGAGAAAATGTATTCCGTCGGTCGTATACCGGGCGGTTTTAACAGGCGCGAAGGTAAGCCGTCAGAGCGCGGCATACTCGCCGCCCGTATGATTGACCGTCCGATGCGTCCGCTCTTCCCTTCCGATCTTAGAAACGACGTCGTCATCGTATGCACGGTCATGGCTGTCGATCACGATTGCTCGCCGGAGATAGCGGCGATGATCGGCGCTTCCGCCGCTATTTCGATATCCGACATCCCGTTCAACGGTCCTATCGCCGGAGTCGGTCTCGGATACGTGGACGGCAAATATGTTATAAACCCGACAAGCGCTGAGCGCGCCGTCTCTGAAATGTACTGCACGATCGCGGCGACATCGCAAAAGGTCGTCATGATCGAGGCCGGCGGCAAAGAGATACCCGAGGACGTTATGTTCAACGGCATCATGGCAGCTCACGAGGCGATAAAGCCGATAATCGAGCTTATAAATAAGATGGTAGCCGAGATAGGCAAGCCGAAATTCACATACGAGCATGCTTCATTCAACGACGAGCTATTTGAGAAGATCGTTGAGAATTATCTCGACAAGGTCAAATACTGCATGGACACAGACGACAAAAACGTCCGCGAGGAGCGCTATAACGCCGTCGCCGACGAGATGTTCGCCCAGTTTGAAGAGGAATATCCTGAGATACACGACCAGTTTGAGGAGATCACTTACAAGATCCAGAAAAAGGTCGTAAAGCAGTGGCTGCTTGAGGGCAAGCGCGTCGATGGCAGAGCGATGAACGAGATTCGTCCTCTCGCGGCAGAGGTCGGCGTCCTGCCGAGAGTCCATGGCTCCGGTCTCTTTACCAGAGGACAGACTCAGGTACTCTCAGTCGCCACGCTCGACATGCTCTCCGCCTGCCAGAAACTTGATACCATTTTTGAAGAGGAATCGAAAAGATATATCCACCACTATAACTTCCCCGCTTATTCCACGGGCGAGGCGAGACCGGCGCGCAGCACCTCACGCAGAGAGACCGGTCACGGCGCTTTGGCTGAAAAGGCGCTTGAGCCTGTTATCCCGCCGGTCGAGGACTTCCCGTACGCTATCCGCGTCGTGAGCGAAGTGCTCTCCTCCAACGGTTCTACATCGCAGGGCTCGATATGCGGCTCTACGCTTGCGCTTATGGACGCCGGTGTTCCTATCTCCGCGCCTGTTGCAGGTATTTCCTGCGGTCTTATTTCCGACGGCGATGATTGGACAACCTTTATCGATATCCAGGGCGTTGAGGATTTCCACGGCGAGATGGACTTCAAAGTCGCCGGTACGAAAAAGGGCATCACCGCGATCCAGATGGATCTGAAAAACGACGGTCTCACTCCGGAGATAATCAAATCCGCATTTGAGATCACGCGTGAAGCTCGTATCCAGATACTTGACGAGATAATGCTTCCGGCTATTTCCGAGCCGAGAAAAGAGCTTGCCGCCACAGCTCCGAAAATGATATCGATGAAGATAGATCCCGATAAGATCCGCGAGGTCATCGGCTCCGGTGGAAAAACTATTCAGAAGATATGCGCCGACACAGGCGCCAAGATCGATATCCAGGACGATGGCAGCGTGTTCATCTCCTCTACTGATATCGAAGCGTGCCGTGCCGCGAAGCGCACCATCGACAACATAGTCTTTGTTCCGGAAATCGGCGCGTTGTACTACGGCAAGGTAGTTCGTATAATCCCCGCCGGCGCTTTTGTCGAAATGGTTCCCGGTAAGGACGGTATGATCCGCATCAAAGACCTTGAATTCAAGCGCACCGAAAAGGTTGAGGACGTGCTGAATGTCGGCGATATGACATGGGTAAAGGTCATGGAGATCGACGACCGCGGCCGTGTAAACCTCTCGCGCAAGGACGCTATCAGAGAGCGCGAGCAGATGGGACTTAAGGACTGATCACTTTTATTGTTCGCTGTGCAGCCGGTTTAAAATCAAAAATAAGATTTTAACTGCGGTGTATATGGCGCAGGCTTTCACATCTGTCGCTTTGTGGCGGAATATGCGAAATTTACCGATCATTATCGAACGGGCGATGCAGTGCATCGCCCGTTTAGTCCCACGGGAGCGATCGCTCATTCCCCCGCGGGGGCTATTATAAAGAGGTATGCTATGTACGAAAAAATCACTCTTAAAAATGGCGTTCGGATAGTTTTTGAAAACATCCCCTACGTTCGTTCCGTTTCAGCCGGCATATGGGTCGGAAGCGGCTCGCGTTTTGAAAAGATCCATGAAAACGGCGCTTCGCATTTTATCGAGCATATGGTCTTCAAAGGGACCGAGACGCGGTCTGCCGCTGAGCTTGCAGAGCTTATGGACAGCGTCGGCGGGCAGGTGAACGCATACACCACTAAAGACTGTACCTGCTTTTACGGGCGGGTGCTTGATACGCAGCTCCATAAGCTGACGGATATTTTATGCGACATGCTGTTCTGCTCTAAATTTGACGATGACGACGTTATAAATGAGCGCGGCGTTATTTTTGAGGAAATCGATATGTACGAGGATTCGCCCGACGATCTCGTATCCGAGCGTCTTTTCGCCGCAATTTATAAAGGCTCGTCTTTAGCGCGCCCGATACTTGGCAAAAAATCAACTCTTCAAAAAATGGACGGCGCTTTCCTAAAAAACTACATGAGCCGTCACTACAATCCGGAAAATATCGTCGTCGCGTTATCCGGAAATTTTAAACGGGATGATATCGATTATCTTTCCGAGCGCTTCGGCGTTCTCGAAAAGCACGGAGAGAACAAGCTTATCAAAGCTAAATACTTTCCCTCTTTTACAGTAAAAAAGAAGCCTATCGAGCAAAATCATATATGCATCGCATTTCCCGGGCTTTCCGCCGGGGACGACAGGCGGTATGCCATGCAGATAATGTCCACTGTGCTTGGCGGGGGCATGTCTTCGCGTCTATTCCAGTCGGTGCGAGAGAAGCTCGGTCTGTGCTACACGATATATTCGTTCAATTCTTCGTACGACGATATCGGCACATTCGGCATATATACCGCGCTCGGTCAGGAGACGGAAAAGCAGGCGATCGAAGTCATCAAAGACGAACTGCGCCGCGTTTATGACTGCGGCATTACTGAGCTTGAGCTTTCACGCGCGCGTGAGCAGGCAAAGTCAAACATCCTCATGGGGCTTGAATCTACCGCCACAAGAATGAACAGGCTGGGAAGAGGCGAGCTCACCTTCGGCTACACTCCCGACACTGACGAGCTGCTTAGTAAATACGACGCTGTCACACTTTCCGACGTGCACGATATCGCCCGCAGCTGCTTTGACTTTTCCTTGTCGTCGCTGTCCGCCGTCGGACGTGTAAAAGCCGCTGATGAGTATAGAGAGCTTATGCTGAAATAGACAGCTTCAAAGCTTTTGACAAAATGGCAGATCGTAATAGCGCGCCGTCCGCGGCGCGGAGATCGTCGCGCCGGCTATGGATGGCGGCGCAATTTGTTT
>CALWWO010000026.1 GCA_944385265.1 uncultured Oscillospiraceae bacterium | reverse complement strand
GTCTTCTCCCTTAAACACCTTCTCCTCTCCGCCGTTGAAGAAAAACGTCACGTGAGCATACTTCTCCGTCTCCGCTATGCGGAGCTGCGTAAGCCCCAGATTACTGAGCACCTCTCCCAGCGTATTTTCCGGATGCACGCTAGGAAACGCGACCTTCACATTAGGCATATGCTCGTCATACTGTGTCGCGCACACAAAATATATGTCTAATTTACCGGTCTTGCGAGTAAATCCGTTAAACGCGTCGTCCACAAACGCCCGAGTTATCTCTCTGGCTCTGTCCGGTCTGAAATTCGTAAAGATAATGGAGTCTCCGCTTTTTACCATTCCGTCTTTATCGCATATCACCGGCTCTACGAATTCGTCGGTCACTCCGTTTCTATAGGATTCCCGTACAGCCGCGACAGCGTCGGGATTGTGGATTCCCTCGCCGCACGTCATTGCGTTATACGCTTTTTCAACGCGCTCCCATCTGTTATCGCGGTCCATCGCGTAAAACCGTCCCATCACAGTGGCAATTTTACCGACTCCTATTTCGCGGCACTTTGCCTCGCATTCCTCAAGATAACCGGCTCCCGAAGCGGGAGATACGTCTCTCCCGTCAAGAAAACAATGGACATACACCTTTTTGAGCCCGCAGCGCTTTGCCATTTCAAGGAACGCCCATGTGTGCGTATTATGACTGTGTACTCCTCCGTCTGACATGAGCCCCATGATGTGAAGCGCGCCGCCTCTCTCTTCAGCCTTATGCATCGCATCAAGTATTACCGCGTTTTCGAAAAAGCTGCCGCTTTTTATCTCGTTCGTTATACGCGGAAGTTCCTGAAACACCACGCGTCCGGCGCCGATATTCGTATGTCCTACCTCGCTGTTGCCTATCTGCCCGTCCGGCAGACCGACGTCCTCTCCCGACGCCGCAAGCTGCGTTGCAGGCGCTTCTTTGAAAAGCTCATCTAAAAATGGTGTGTCTGCCACACTGATGGCGTTTATAGGAGAAGCCGGCGCAAGACCGAAGCCGTCCATTATAATCAATGTAGTTGGTATTTTCAATGTTTTGACCTTTCCAATTTGCCGTTTTCGCTGTTCGTAAACGGCGTGCACGGCAAAGCTTTACACGCCGTTTGTGCCGTCCGTTTTATATGTCCTTCCGCCTATTCCTGATTCGACGCGTTTATTATTGCGGCAAATTTTTCAGGAATAAGCGCCGCGCCGCCGATAAGCCCTCCGTCGATATCCGGCTGAGCGAGCAGCTCCTCCGCGTTATTTTCGTTCATCGATCCGCCGTACTGAACTGTGACTGCTCGCGCTATGCGTGCGCCGTATATCTTACGGATCACGGCTCTTATCGCATTACATACCTCGTTTGCCTGCTCCGCCGTCGCCGTTCTACCTGTTCCGATAGCCCATATCGGCTCATATGCTATGACTATTTTGTGCATCTTTTCCGGCGGAACGTTTGCGAGCGCCGATTTCACCTGAAGCGTGATAAGCTCAAGCGTTATGTTCATTTCTCTCTGCTCCAAACTTTCTCCGACGCAGATTATAGGATAAAGTCCGGCGGCAAGAGCTGCATGTACCTTTTTGTTCACTGTGATGTCAGTTTCGCCGTAATACTGCCGTCTCTCCGAATGACCTATTATCACATACTTTACACCCAGATCGGCAAGCATTGCCGCCGACACCTCTCCGGTATACGCTCCCTTTGGATTTTCGTTTAAATTTTCCGCGCCTATCGACACCTTTGTGTCTTTAAATGCCTTGAGAGCTGCAGGTATATTTACGAAAGGCACGCAGAAAACTGTTTCGCACCATTTTGCTTTCGGCACAAGCCGTTTGAGTTCTTCCGCAAACGGCTTTATCTCCGAAGCAAGCATATTCATTTTCCAGTTTCCCGCGATTATTGTTTTTCTGTATTTTCTATTCATTATCCCGCCTCTTTCTATTATTTCAATATTTTAACAAGTCTAATCATTTATCAAGCAGGCAGGTAACTCCCGGAAGCTCTTTCCCCTCCAGAAATTCTAAGGACGCTCCGCCACCGGTCGATATATGAGTTATTTTGTCGGCAAAGCCGAATTCCTGAGCTGCCGCGGCGCTGTCTCCGCCGCCTATAATAGTTATGGCTCCGCTGTCCGCCAACGCCTGTGCCATGGCGATAGTGCCGCGGGCAAAATTTTCAAATTCAAATACTCCCATAGGTCCGTTCCACACAACAGTGCCGGCGCCTTTGACGGCGCTTGAAAAAAGAGTTATCGTCTCCGGTCCTATATCAAGTCCCATCCATCCGTCCGGGATCTCTGATACCTTTACAAGCTTATGCTCACAATCGGCTGCGAAGCGGTCGCCTATCTCAGTATCTACCGGCAAAAGAAGCTCCACGCCTTTTGCCGCGGCTTTTTTCATCATATCATCGGCATACTCCAGCTTGTCTTCCTCAAGCAGAGAATTGCCTATGTTATATCCCTTTGCTTTCAGGAAAGTATATGCCATACCTCCGCCTATTATAATCGTATCAGCCTTTTCAAGCAAATTGTTTATCACGCCCAGCTTGTCGGAGACCTTAGCGCCGCCGAGTATCGCAACAAACGGTCGTTTTGGATCGTCAAGCGCTCCGCCGAGTATTTCAAGCTCCTTGGCAACCAGGAATCCGCTCACAGCGGGCAGGTATTTTGCCACGCCCGCAGTCGACGCGTGCGCCCGGTGCACTGTTCCGAATGCATCCGACACATACAGGTCCGCCATTGACGCCAGTTCTTTTGCAAATTCCGGATCGTTTTCAGTTTCCTCTTTATGGAAACGGAGATTTTCCAGCAGCATTATTTCACCGGGCTTCAGCGATGACGCAAGTCTTTTTGCATCCTCTCCTATAACATCCTTTGCCATCTTTACAGGCTGCCCCAAAAGCTCTGACAGGTGTTTTCCGATCGGAGCCAGCGAAAGCTCTTTTTTAAACTCTCCGTCCGGACGTCCAAGATGCGAGCATGCTATAACGGCGGCGCCGTTTTCCAGTAAATACTTGATCGTGGGAAGTGAAGCTACTATACGCTTATCGTCCGTTATCTCTCCGGTCTTTTTGTCGCGCGGCACGTTGAAATCGCAGCGCAGCAAGACCTTCTTGCCTTTTATATCCACGTCTTTTACCGATTTTTTATTATACTTCATATAAATCCCCCATTTTCTATTTTAAAACTAGTCCGACAAACTATTGTTTCCCCTTTAAAACGCAATATTATTCCGCTTTTGCTTCACAAGCCATCTCTCCCGTTCCCTTCAGCCCGGGAAATCCATTCTGCCTGAGCGCCTCGTAACACAGTATCGCCGCAGAATTTGCGAGATTCAAGCTCCGCGCGCCTTCCCGCATCGGTATCCTTATGCACCGATCACTGTATTTTTCCCGGAATTCCTTTGGAAGCCCCGCAGTCTCCTTGCCGAAAATTATATAGCAATTTTCGGTAAATTCAACCTCGCTATACGCTCTCGGCGCCTTTGTGGTCGCAAGCCAAATATCGGCAGCGCCGGTCTTATCAAAAAAATCCTCTAAACTATCGTATACAAATATTTCCACCATATGCCAGTAATCAAGCCCTGCTCTCTTTACAGCCCTGTCCGATATGTCAAATCCAAGCGGCTTTATGAGATGAAGCCTGCTGCCTGTCGCCGCGCATGTCCTCGCTATGTTTCCGGTATTCATCGGTATTTCCGGCTCGTGCAGCACAAGATTGAGCATTTTATCCTCCGCCTTTATATTCTTACTTTGTTTTCCATATTTTAAAACGAACCCGATTTTTTTTCAACATATTTTATGAATTTTACTATATTTTTATTGGATTAAACTGCCTTTTATGCCAAAAAAGTTCTATTATTCAAAGTTTTTACCGTCTGTCATCGTTTTTCTTTGATTGCTTACAGCTTCCAATTTTTTCTCACTTTTTTCAATTTTAAATTATTGCAGAAAATGCGACTCTGTTATATAATGTATTAATCAGAATTTGTACCTTTTTGTCGCTTTTTGTAATTATTGTTTGCACTACATAGGAGTATCAAATGTTTTTTTCTCGCTTAAATAATCTAAAATCAGTTAAACGATGTTTTTATATTGCACTTGCTTTTTCGATGCTGGTCGCGCTTGTTTCTCTGACGTACTTCGCTTTTGCGGCTGGAACGCTCACCGGCACGGTAAACGTATCGGACTCTCTCAACGTCCGGTCAGAGCCGAACACCTCAAGCGGTGTTATCGGGAGCTTTCGCGGCGGGGATACAGTCACTATTTTGAACACAGTGAACGATTCGACAGGCGCCACAGATTCCTCCGGCAATATTTATAGATGGTATCAGGTCCAATACGGAAACTCTACAGGCTACGTCCGCAGCGATTATATCATAAACGTCACTGAAAGCGGCGGTGGGAGCGAATCCAATACATATTACGGCGTGATATCGTCGCTCAACACCAACGTCAATTTCAGAAGCGGTCCCGGCACTTCTTATGACAAGATAGGCGAATTGACAGACTGCCAGATTGTAAGCGTACATGGAAGCTCCGTTTCCGGCTGGTACAACATAACGACCGAGGACGGGACAACGGGATACGTGAGCGGAAGCTATATAATTGTATCATCCACGCCGGTCGGCTCCGTCGGTACAGACGCCGATTTTGAGGCATACATAGCACAGTATTTCCCGGCTTCTTATCATCAAAAGCTGAGAGCGCTTCACGTTTTATATCCGAACTGGAATTTTGTCGCGTATGACGCGGGCAGCTGGAGTGAAGCCGTTGCAGCGGAAAGTAAGCTCGGTGTCAGCCTTGTTTCTTCCGGCGCGCTTTCATCATGGAAAGGCACGATACCGGGCGCGTACAACTGGGAGACCGGCGTATGGACGGGGCTTGACGGGTCAAGCTGGGTGCAGGCGTCGCAGGCGGTAGTGGAATACTTCCTTGACCCTCGCAATTTCCTTGGTCCCGACACGATATTCCAGTTTTTATATCAGGGCTTTGACGGCAGCGTCCAGACGATGGACGGGCTGCGTTCGATAATTTCAAACTCATTCCTTTCAAATGATTCCGTCGATACGGACGAAGACTCTTCAAACGGCACGACCACTTATGCCGACGCGATATACACCGCCGGTCAGACGAACGGCATAAATCCGTATGTCCTTGCCGCTATGATAATTCAGGAGGTCGGCAGAGACGGCAGCGATTCAATATCCGGAACCGTCCCGGGATATGAGGGGTACTATAATTTCTACAACATCGGCGCGTATGACACGGGCAATATGACAGCTATCCAGCGCGGTCTGTGGTACGCCAAAGGCGGTAACGACGGCGCTACCTCATACGGCAGGCCGTGGAACACACGGTATAGATCGATCGTCGGCGGCGCTCAGTTTTACGCCGACGGGTACATATCAAACGGGCAGAACACCCTGTATACGAAGCGCTTCAACGTCGCACCCGTATCCGGAAACAAATATACGCATCAGTATATGACGAACGTCGGCGGCGCGGCAAGCGAGGGATATATTCTCTCCGACGCGTACTCCGCGTCCATGCGCACGACGCAGCTCCAGTTCTACATACCTGTGTATTCCGACATGCCGGAGCAGGCGGTATCTATGCCGACTGGAGACGGCTCGCCAAACAACAGGCTGTCGTCGCTTTCTGTAGACGGCTTTGGGCTTACGCCTTCATTCAACTATGACACCACGGAGTATTCGCTTGTCGTTCCGAACTCCATCTCCTCTGTTACAATCTCTGCTTCACCCTTCGACTCCACAGCGTCGATCAATGTAAACGGAGCGGGTCTGTCAGACGGAAGAGTAGGCGTTGAGCTGTCGATCGGAAACAATACGGTCGACGTCAATGTTACGGCGCAGAACGGCGATGTGCGCACATACAGGATAACGATCGCCCGTCAGGGACCGGTAACGTCGGACTCTGTGTCATCCGACAAATACGTCATATCGGACGGGAAAATCACGAGGATAGAGCCGCAGACCTCTGTGGGAGAGTTCTTGAGCGGAATGAATCTTAAAGACGGCGCGTATATCACGGTGACCTCCTCTATAAATGTGGTAAGGCTTGAAACGGAAGCTGTCGGAACAGGCGACGTAATCACTGTTTATAACGCGGACGGCTCTGTACAAACAATGTTTTACGCAGTTATTTACGGTGAAGTTAACGGCGACGGCGCGATTAGCAACAGCGACCTTATAAGGGTGCGAAACCATATACTGGGTACCTCCAGTCTGCAGGGGAACTTTGCAACTGCTGCCGACGTCACAAAAGACGGCTCCATTTCAAACAGCGACCTTATCCGTGTGAGAAATCACATTCTGGGTACTTCCAAAATAACCCAGTAACACTTAAAATATCGATAGTTCAGCACAAACCAGTTAAAACCAAATCAACAGCGACAGATCGGAGAACACAATGTCTAAAATAATAAAGCGTACCTTAACTGTTTTTTCGGTATTTTTCATACTGATGATTTCAAGCTTTTATACGGCAAACGCAGCAAATCCGTGTAGGGTCAGCTTTTCTGACCCGTCATGCACCGTCGGCAGTAACGTAACTGTTTCCGTATCTGTTGCAGGAAGCGTTGCGGCAGCGGATATAAACCTTGTTTACAATACTGATTTACTGGAGTTTGTCTCCGTATCGGGCGGCTTTTCCTCCGGTGGGAACGGCGCTGTCAGGCTTTATAATATGTACAATTCCGGTTCTGGAAACATGAGCTTTTCCATCACGTTCAGAGCGCGCGCAGCCGGCACCGCCTCGATCACCGTTGCAAGCTACGATATTGTAGACGGCAATGCAGATCCCATGGATGTGACTGTTGGTAGTTCTACCATTACGATAGCGAATCTCTCCGGCGACTCGTCGCTCTCCTCGCTTACGATAAGCCCGGGCGCGCTTTCTCCGGCATTTTCGCCGTCCACAACAAATTATTCTGTCTCCGTCAGCAACAGCGTTACAAGCATCACGGTCTCGGCTATCCCGGCTAACTCCCAGGCGCGCGCCTCCGTCTCCGGCGGCTCAAGCCTCAGCGTGGGCAGAAATACGATAACGGTCACCGTTACGGCCGGAAACGGAACTACAACAAATTACTATATAACCGTCACCCGCGCGGCGGCTGCGGGCGGCTCTGTAACTCCACCAAACACCGGTACCAGCAGCGAAACAAGCAGCTCTGAAGAGGCTACGATCCACTACGCTGAATTTGCGGATGGGACGAGACTTGAGGTCGGCGGATTTACGGACGATCAGGTCCCCCGCGGCTTCGAGATAATATCGTTTAATTACGATGGTGAGGAAATATTGGCGATATCGCATGACGGGCAGGAGGGCGTTGCCCTGTATCTTCTAGGCGATGAAACGCATCCGTCCGGCTTCTATTTCTACGATCAGGAGGACAACACCGTATATCCGATGACGACCTTCTCCTCGTCTTCGGGATATATTATCGTAAACTTCCCCTCTGATTTTGAAATCCCGGAGGGTTATTCGGCGGCAACCGTGACCATCAACGACTCGTCTGTCAACGTCTTTGCGCCGGACGGTACGGAAAATCCTACGCACTATCTGCTGTGCGCGATAAATTCCGAAGGCGTCAAGAACGTCTATCTGTATGACATCAGCGAAAACACCTTGCAGAGATACGGCTTTGCATTCGGTGAAGACGGTCTCCCCGTATTCAATTCGTCAGAAGATGAAAATACTTCTTCAAGCGAAGAGCCCGCTGATGATACGGAAAACGAGGCGGAGCCTATTTTGCCCGCCCTCGCTCTCTCCTTCCTGCCCGATGCGTTGAGCGACGTCGGTCTCCTCCAGCATATAATTATCGCGTTCCTGCTGCTGATTCTTGTCATGATTGTGATAATTATAGTTTTCGGCATCAAAAACCGCAGGCTTAAAAATGATTTCAGCATGTTTATCATAGGCGAGCACGATGATTCCGGCGAAACCGATCCCGTACCGGAGGATTTTATGAGCCCCGGGGAGATAAATCTCAGTGCTTCCGCTGAATTAAACGGTTCTGATGAAAATATCTCAACAGGCAATTTTTACACAGAATATCATGAAGCGCTTACAAGCGACGATGTCTCAGAAGTCAGCAACACTGCCAAAGCTCAGGAAACTACTGATGACGATACGTCCGGCAACAGCGGTTCGCCTAATGTGGACGATAAAAAATAACAAATAGTATCGTTTTTTAACGGGCGTATAGTCTCTTGTTATCTGTAAGCGTAACGCATTTTGCCAGATTAAAAAATGTTATTGCTGCATCTGACGAGCTCTGCTTCAATATATAGAAGCAGAGCTCGCCCTTTTCTATATATAGTGTTTTTTATTGGAAATCCGGCTATCGCTTGGCGGATTTGTAACTATTTGTAAAAAAAATCATTTTTTTGTTGAAATTCCGTTACCGATGTAGTATAATTACACCTGAAGTCATTTTAGATTATATGTCTTTATATATATTACATATTTAGTAGAAAGGGTTGACTGTACAATGCAGGTATTATCAAAGTTGCGTAAAGATTCGTTGTTAAAATTTTTAGCTGTTTGCCTTGCCGTATTTCTGTTCTTGCAGCTCCCGCTCTCTGTTTTGGACGTCTCAGCTGCGTCTCAGTCGGAGCTTGATGAGCTGAATGAGGAATACGACGCTTTGCAGGCAAAAAAGAACGATCTTCAATCGCAGATAGAAGCTCTGGAAGCTTCACAGTCGACAAATCTTGCAAAGAAAGAACTGCTTGACGAACAAGTCGCTGTTACTCAGCAGCAGATCGACGCTGCAAATGAGCAGATAGCGCAATATGTAACGCTGATCAAGGAAAAGCAGATTGAAATCGCTGATTTGGAGCAGAAAGAAGCTGAGCAGCTTGAGCTCTATAAGGAAAGAGTCCGTATCATGGAAGAAAACGGTTCTGTTTCTTATTATTCTATTCTCTTCGGTGCGTCCAGCTTCTCCGATCTGCTTGCGAGACTTGATTTTATAGATGAGATCATGAATTATGACGAGATGGTTTATAATGAGTTCGTCGAAGCGCGCGAAGCAACGCAGGCTGCTAAAGCTGAGCTTGAGGCTACGAAAGCCGAGCAGGAGGCAAAAAAAGCCGAGCTTGAAACTCTCAGAGCCGAGCTTGACGGACAGATAAACGAGATTTCCGCTGTTCTTTCTGAGATTGAGAGCAATATATCCGAATACGAAAGTCTTGTAAACGAGGCTGATGAAGAAGCTGAAAACGTACAGGCTGAGATCAACAGGATCGAGGAAGAGCTTGCAGCTCAGCAGGCAGCTAATCAGGGTACTAACAATAACAATAATATATCTGCCCCTGTTTACAGCGGCGACGGTACATATATTTGGCCGACGGCTTCAAAATACATCACCTCTCCCTACGGTATGAGACTTCATCCCATACTCGGTTACTACAGATATCATTCCGGTGTTGATATCGGCGGCGGCGGCGGCAACCCCGTTCTTGCTGCGGCAGCAGGTACGGTCATCATCTCGCAGTGGTCCGATTCCTATGGCTATTATGTAGTTATCAATCACGGTAACTCCACTACTCTTTACGCTCATATGAGCTGCCTTAAGGTTTCTGTCGGACAGTACGTAAATCAGGGTGATATCATCGGTAACGTTGGTACAACCGGTCTTTCAACCGGATACCATCTCCACTTTGAGATCTCTGTAAACGGATCGAGGATCGATCCTCTTACACAGTTCAGTTCAGGCCAGTGGATCAGAAGCTGGTAATAAAACTTAGCGCTGTTTAAATCAAAAATAAATCCCTTTTCGTTAGAATTACGGAGAGGGATTTATTTCATCCGAGAACGCAAATAAGGCATACCCACAAAAAAGGGGTATGCCTTCTTTTTTATTAATATAAGCGCTTTACAGCAGCACGTACGTCGCTTGAGAAATAAAGCGAGCCTAACGCCACGACAATACCGTCTCTTCCGGCTTCGGCAATAGCCTCTCGTACCCCTTCCTGCACTGTACCGCAGTCTTTAACAGGGATATGCAAAGCTGTAAAATACTCAGCAAGCGTTTTCGCATCCATCGCCCTTTTATTATCGGGCTTTACGGCAACAACGTTTTTTGCAAGCTCTGATATCGCGGCTGACATATGTTCTACATCTTTATCTGCCATCACGCCGATAAGAAACACGGGTTTTTTGCCCCTAAAAAGCGTCCTTATACTTTCAGCCGCCGCATTTACGCCGTGCGGATTATGCGCCCCGTCTATCACAAAAACTGGCTCGCTCATAATAAGCTCAAACCGCCCCGGCCATGACGCATTTGACAGTCCTGCATACACATCCGCGTCCTTTATCCGCCAGCCTTTAGCACGAAGCACTTCGACCGCCGTTATCACGACCGCCGCATTTCTTGGCTGATATGTACCGGCAAGCGAAATATATAGATCTTTATAATTATTATAGTCAAAGCGTGTGCCTGTAAGACTGTATTCGTGTATATTCAGACCTGTAAAATCTGTTTTATAGAGCTTTGCGTTCCTTTCAGCACATACGCGTTCAAAAACCGCGTCCGCTTCATCGTCGCCGCCGTATATTACGACGTCCGCCCCGCGTTTGATTATACCGGCTTTAGCAGCCGCTATACTCGCCATATCAGGTCCCAGCTCCTTTACATGGTCATATCCCATTGCCGTTATGATATCCACTTCAGCGGCGTCTATGACGTTTGTAGAGTCAAGCTCTCCTCCCATGCCTACTTCGAGCACCACAATATCGCAACCGTTGTCCTTAAAATATTTCATTGCTATTGCCGTGATAAGCTCAAATTCAGTCGGATGATCCTCCATCCTCTCGGCATACGGCTTTACATATTCGGTTATCTTCACAAGCTCGTCATCGCTGATCTGCTGCCCGCATATCTGCATACGCTCGTTAAAGCGCGTTATAAAGGGGGATGTATACAGCCCCGTCTTATATCCGGCATGACGCAGGATCGATTCCATACACGCCGACGTCGATCCTTTCCCGTTAGTTCCCGCGATGTGGACGAACTTTAGATCGCGCTGAGGATTACCCAGCTTCTCCAGCAGCTCACGCACACGTGAAAGCGTGCGCTTTTTGCCGCGCCACGTCGTATCGTGTATGTAATTCAGCGTTTCCTCGTAATTCATTCTTCTATTCCCCTATCATCCCGGCTCTTTTAAGCGCCGATAAAACAGGTATCGCCAATATCGCGGTAATTACCGCCGTAGCTATCCCAGACAAAAGTCTTGTGCCCAGCACGCCGAATACCAGTGCATAACTGTAATATCCAAACAGCTTTGAGTCGATATAATATACAAGCGTATTTGAAAGCGACGTCATTATCCCAGCCGTTATACACACCGCAAAATATACATACGGGCGCCTTTTTTGCAGTACAGTCTGAAGCGACATGGCATCCCTGAAAATCACAGTGCCCATGCCGATCACAAACGCCCTAACGCCGGCAGGCATTATCCACAAAGCCGTCGTCGCCGTAAGCCCATATCCCAGCATCTGCTCCATAAAAGCCCCGAGAAGCCCGACGATCATAGCGTCTACAGGACCGTACATCATAGCGCATATAACAGTCGGCAGTGAGACGAGCGTGAATTTCAAGCCGGCTATCTCGATCGACATCATGCTGAGCGCGAAAAACATTGCGGCAAGCAACGCGTCCGTTACCAGACGTTTTACTTTGCTGTTTCTTAATTTACCTTTACTTTGGGGCATAAAAATTCCTCCTCTGCAGCTTGCTACATAGAGGAGGCATAAATCATCATAAGCTGGATTTTTATATCCCTGTGCGCTTATGCTCCGGTATGCAGCAGCGGGATGCGGAAGCCGAACCGCGAGCATTTCCTCTTCGTTCACGTGACAACTCCCCGTTCACATGACACTTTACGCACGGCATCCTACTCTGCTTATATTTTAAATTTAGTCTACCACATCGGCACTTCATTGTAAAGCATTTTCAACTATTTTTCGACCAGCGTCCTCTCTTTTTTCTTCCCATACTTATATATAACAATATTCACGATATTCCCAAGGAACAGCACGCATCCGGACACATACAGCCATGTAAGCAACACGATTATTGATGCGAGAGACCCGTAAACAAGCGTATATCGCGTTGAAAAGCTGATAGCCTGAGCAAAGCCCATGCTTATCACAAGCAGCAGCACCGAAGCCAGTAGCGCCCCGCGCGCACGCGGTATTTTTGTCGGTCCGCGCGGCGAGGTAACGCGGTAAATGGCGTAAATCATAAAAAACAGAGCAATAAACAGGATAAGAAATCTTATCCATCTGAAAATTTCTACAAAAAGTATAATGTCAAAATATTCTTCAATTATCTGCATAAGCCATTGCCCGCTTACTATTATTATACACGATGCATATATGACGACAAGAAAGGCTATTGACAGCATAAAGCTGAAAATTATGCCGAAAAAACCGAGCCGCTGTGTGCCGCCGTGTATATCGTACATTGTGTTGATTATCGACCTAAAGGTCGCCGCAGACGACGTCAGTGTCGCCGCAAGACCGATATAGAAAAGCGGCGTCGTGGCGGATGTCTCGCTTATATACGCAAAATAAGTCGAAATAATTTCCACTGCGCCGCCCGGGATTATCCCCGTAAGCGCTCCTACTATACTATCCTGCGTGATATTCAAGCTGCCAAGCATGGCGTTTATACATATTAGAAATGGAAATAAGGTAAATATCAATGAATAGGACAGCGCAGACGCTGCCCGCGGAACGCGTTTTTGAAAATACATCGCAGCTACCTCAGCCACACCCGTCGCTATCTTATGTTTCATTTTATTTCACCTCTATTTCCTGCATATCATATTCAGATTAAATCACCCCGGCTGTGCATATGTTTATGCAAACCGGGGTTTAATGATTCTGCATATACCGGGAAAACAGATCCCCTACTGAAATAGTATGTCAGTTTTTGTTGAAAATATTGAAAATATCGTCAAATGGATCTTTTTCCTCTTTTGCCTCTGTCTCTTCTGAAGGCTTTGCCGCCTGTTCGGACGCCTCTGTATACATTCCCTTCTTCTCTTCGGTCTTCGGCGCAGTAGAGGGCTTGTCATCAAAACGCGTCGCTATAACCGTAACGCGGATCTCATCGTCCATCGTCTCGTCAAATGTTGCTCCGAAAATGATGTTTGCGTCGGGATGCGCAGCTTCCTGAACAAGCGTCGCCGCTTCTTCAACATCCTCAAGTCCGATATCCATAGAGCCGGTGATGTTTACAAGAATACCTTTCGCGCCGTTGATAGAGGTCTCCATAAGCGGACTTGCAACGGCAGTTCTCGCAGCGTCAGCCGCTTTGCCCTTACCAGCAGCATGACCGACGCCCATATGTGCGTACCCTGCGTCCTTCATGATAGATGTAACGTCAGCAAAGTCAAGATTTATAAAGCCGGTGTTCTTTATCAGCTCGGATATGCTGGTAACAGCCTGTAACAGCACATCGTCCGCAATCTGGAATGCGTTTGCAAAAGTGAGCTTCTGATCTGTCGCATGCTTCAGCCTGTCGTTCGGTATAATAAGCAGCGAATCGACCTTGCCAAGCAGATTTGCAATCCCCGCTTCCGCCTGGTTCATCCTACGTTTACCTTCAAAGCTGAACGGCTTTGTTACAACGCCGACAGTCAGTATTCCCGACTCTCTCGCGATGTCGGCAACAACAGGAGAAGCTCCCGTGCCGGTGCCGCCGCCCATACCGCATGCGATAAACACCATGTCAGCATTCTCCAACGCTTTGGCTATATTATTGCGGCTTTCTTCCGCAGCCTTTTTACCGACTTCCGGATCAGCCCCGGCTCCCTGTCCGTGCGTAAGCTTTTCGCCGATTTGTATTTTCTGATCTGCCGAAGATACTGCAAGCGCAGGCTTGTCCGTATTGACAGCTATAAATTCTACTCCCTGAATGCCCATTTTGACCATTCTGTTTACTACATTGTTACCTGCTCCGCCTACTCCCACCACTTTTATGGTGACGACATTGTCCGGACCGGATTCGAGTGAAAACGCCATAACTAATCCTCCTGTATTTATTTTTAGTCTTGTCCCGCATAAATATTCAGCCGCGGAAACAATCCCTGTAACCTATAACATATAGTCTTATATATTTTATCTCTTATTTTTTGATTGGTCAATAGAAATATCCACAATTATTTCTATTTTTTGTCGCTTTATGCGGCATTTTGTCGTTATATCTGATTTTTATCCGGACGGCACAAAGCTCGCCTCTGCTGTATTTTTCACCAGTATTCTCCCGCTTCTTCCGTCCTCTATTTCTTCAGCTATCCTGAACGCTACAGTAAACTTATCCGCTATATTTTCGCCGCTCCCCAGCTCTATCGTGAAGCGCGCATCATAATCAAACTTTATATTTCCGGCGTCGGTGAGATCTATCCAGCTCACCTTGTCCGCCCTCTCAAAATCTGTCAGATTACTGAATATTTCAAGCATATATCCAAGCGCGAGCTCGTTGCCCCGCGAAACCTCAAGTGTTTTCCCTACGGCGCTCTCCGCTGCCGCAAACCCTCTTATTTCTATCAGTCCTTCATTGGGGTATTCAGGCAGCTCCTCCTGCACTTTTCCGCTCGCCGTAAGCTTATAGTAGCCGCCGCCCTCTTTACCTATTACTGCAAAAGACACGCTCTGTTCAACGTGTATCACTACTGTTGACGGCCAGAGCTTTTCCACGATCACTTCATCTATATACGGCAATTTCTCTGTTACAGCCGCTGCTACGGAAGAGCCGTCGACAGCTATTAGATTTCCGCCCAGCTCTATCCCGGCAGCGGCAAGTATCTCTTCTTTGGTATATCTACTAGATCCGGCTACTTCTATTTCTTTTATTTTGAAAAATACGCTTAATCCTACTATCAGCGCCACGGTCATTACAGCTATCGTTAACGGAATATACTTATATGACGGCTTTCGCCGTTTCCGATAAGCTTTTTTATTCTTTTTCAAAGCACCGTTTTCCTCTCAGGCAATATTTATTCTCTCTATCTCCGCTCCCAGTCCGCTCAGCGCCGCTTCAAGCCCGTCATATCCTCTGTCGATATGCTTCAGCTCGGAAATGTCGCTCTTTCCGTCCGCTCCCAGCGCAGCCACTACAAGCGCCGCGCCGCCGCGCAGATCGGTCGCCGCTACAGGAGCCGCATGCAGCGCTTCAACTCCGCTTACTATCGCCACGCGCCCTTCTGTTTTTATATCCGCTCCCATTCGTCTTAATTCGCTGACATGTCTGTAGCGATTCTCGAATATATTTTCTACAAAGACAGTTGTTCCCATAGCTGTAAGGCTCGCCGCCATAAGCGTCGGCTGAGCGTCTGTCGGGAAACCCGGATACGGTCTTGTCACTACAGGTCTTGACGCTGTAAGACGTGAATTTTTAATTATGCGCACGTAATCGTTTCCTGTCTCAAGATAGCAGCCCATCTCGGAAAGCACATCCGTTATGGTAGCGATATGGGCTGGCACGATCTTTCTCACCGTAACGTCTCCGCCGGCGCTTGCGACTGCCGAGAGATATGTCGCGGCGACTATCCTGTCAGGGAGCACCGCATGCTCTGCGTATCCGCTGAATTTTCTGCCTTCTACGACTATCACCGGCGTACCGGCGCCAACTATGCGCGCTCCCAGCTTATTCAAATAATCCTGAAGATCGCATATCTCCGGCTCGCGCGCAGCATTATTGATTATTGTCGTCCCCTCTATGCAGGACGCCGCGATCATGCTGTTTTCTGTCGCCCCTACGCTCGGTGTGATAAAGTCTATTTTACTTCCGTGCAGTTTTTTTGAGCGGCATATTATATTCCCGCCGCTTTCGGTTATCTCGGCGCCCATCGATTTCAGAGCTGAAAGATGCATATCGATAGGACGCGGACCGAGCTCGCATCCGCCTGGCATAGACAAAATCGCCTCGCCGCATCTCGCCAGTATCGCGCCTAAAAATATCACAGATGAGCGCATTTCCCTCATCAGTGAATCCGGTATATCACATCTGTCCATCGTGGAGGAATCTATATATACGGAATGTCCTTCCCTTCTGACCTTACACCCCAAATGGACAAGTATTTTTATTGCCGCTTCCACATCGCTCAGTCCGGGACAGTTATGTATCACAGTCTCGCCGTCTGCCAGTAAAGAAGCCGCTATTATAGGCAGTACGCTGTTTTTCGCTCCATGTACCTCAACTTCTCCGAAAAGCTTTTTACCGCCGTTTATACGAAGTATGCTCACATAATATTCCCCCGTATCCTATATTTTTTTAGCTACAAGTCATACTATGCCCTTCAATGTCATTTAGTTAACAGCGATAAAATTATATCAACTATCACATTGACAGAATCACTTACTCCGAATTTCTTTGAATTTTCTGACATCTGTTTCATAGCATTTGTATTGCCAAGTAATCCCGCAGCCGTATCGTACAGTATCTTACCGTTACAGTCTTTTTCAAGTATCATCTTGCAGCCGCCCGCTTTTTCAAGAGCGCGCGCATTTTTTTCCTGGTGATTGTTCACCACATTAGGCGAAGGCACAATGATCGCCGGAACGCCCATATCGGTAAGCTCAGCAAGCGTGGACGCTCCCGCGCGGCAAAGCACAAGTTCTGCTGCGGTCATTACGGTGCCCATATTATCTATATACGGACGTATGTCGATTGCCGGCGGGATATCGGTTATCCCCATCTCCCTTAGGCGGTTTTTCATTTTTGCAAGTCCTGCATCGCCGCCGCCTGTGGAGTGTATCAAATTAAATTTTCCGCTTTCGATCGTAAGCTTTATAAATTCCGCCATATACTCGTTCATCATGGCAGCTCCGAGCGAGCCCCATACGGAAACGATAAGAGGCTTATCGTCAAGTCCGAGGCTGTTTTTAGCAGCCTCTTTTGTCATTTTCGCGAAATCCTTTCTTACGGGAGTGCCCGTCACGGTCAGCCTCTCCGGATGCCTATAGCAGCCGCTGTTATCGGGGAATGCCACGAGCATTTTCGTCACTCTGTCAGCCAGCAGCTTCGTGGTGAGCCCCGGTATTGCGTTTGATTCGTGCATGACCGTAGGTATTTTCATTTTTATAGCGCGGCTCAGCACAGGATAACACACATATCCTCCCGTACCTATCGCGACGTCCGGACGAAAATCTCCGATTATTTTTTTGCATTGATGTGAGGAAAGCCATAAATTCCTTATCGTTTTAAAATTCCGCTTGAAATCACCGGGCTTAAAGCCGCGGCTGAATCCGGTTATCGTTATATTTTCGAGCTTGAATCCGGCTGCCGGAATAAGCCGTTTTTCCATTTCCCTTCCCGAGCCTATAAACAAGAACTCTGCATCGGGCATCAATTCTCTCAATCTTTCCGCTATAGCCAGCGCAGGATTTATATGTCCCGCCGTCCCGGCGCAGGTAAACAAAAATTTCATTATTTTTCTCCTTGAGCCGGTTTTTCCTCAGTTTCTTTTATCTTTATCTTTTTCATTGGAATCTCTCTTGATACAGACAAAATTATTCCTATTTCAAACATTTGTATCAGAAGAGCTGTGCCGCCATAGCTGAAAAACGGCAGTGAAACGCCGGTACACGGAAACAGATTTGTGACGACCGCAACATTTAAAAATATCTGTATCGCAAACAGACTCGTTATGCCGGTCGCGATCAAGGAGCCGAAGCGGTCTCTGGCATGGAGCGCTATCCAATATCCGCGTATGATAAGAAGCGCAAACAAAAACAGTATGAACACAGCGCCGACGAATCCAAGTTCTTCGCAAACTATCGAAAAGATAAAGTCATTATGCTCCTCCGGCAAGTACAGGTATTTTTGTCTGCCTTGCCCAAGACCGAGCCCCAAAAGCCCGCCGGAGCCTATGGCATAAAGCGACTGTATTGTCTGATACCCGTCCCCTGTGGGATCTGAAAATGGATTTTGCCATATAGCTATTCTGTCCTCGGCATAGCCAAACACATTTATGAAGACATAGCCCATTATAAGAGCTGCGGCGCCGACTGCGACGAGCCATTTTGTCTTCGTGCCGCCGACAAACATCATAATGCCGCCGACGCCTATTATTATGATCGAGCCCGATAAATGCGGCTCCAATACAAGAAGACCCACAACGATCGCAAGTATTATGCCAAACGGCATAACGCCGTATTTAAAAGTCTTCATTTTTTCTTTATACATACATGCCATCGCAGCGAAAGACAATATAATGCCTATTTTCGCTATCTCTGACGGCTGAAACGTCGTAAAGCCGAGGTCTATCCAGCGCTGTGCGCCGGTCTCCTCTTTTCCTGTACCTATACCCGGTATGAGGACGAGAGCGAGCGCTATTATCGATATCCCCAGTACTATAAATGCAAACCGCCTGTACATACTGACCTTGAAGCGTGACGCTACAAACATCACGACTATTCCCAAAACGGCAAACGCAGCCTGCCTTACAAAATAATTTGTGGGATCGCCTATCGTATAGTATGCCCTTGCATAGCTTGCGGACAGCACCATTATTACGCCTATCGTCAATATTATGAGCGTAAGCACAAGCATAGGCAGATCGACGGGACTGCGCTTTATATTGCCTGCGCCCCTGTAATCTCGCAGGTTTCTCTCCCTGTATTTCTGTTCGTCGTTACCCTGAACATTATTAAAATATTCGATCTTTTCCGCCATGACTGTACCTCCACGCAAAGGCGCGCCCATATATTACAACCCGTATCTTTCAAATACTCCTAAAAATGAGATCAGCGCAAAAATCGCCGATACTCCCGTAAAAATCACAAAAATCTTTTTTTCGCTCCATCCGCACATCTCGAAATGATGATGTATAGGAGCCATTTTAAATATCCTTTTACCGTGCGTCATTTTAAAATACGCCACTTGTATTATATCGGACAATGTCTCAATTATATAAACTATGCCCAGCGGGACAAGCACGAGCGGCATATCAAACGCAAAAGCCAGCGCGCATATCGCGCCGCCTAAAAACAGTGATCCCGTGTCGCCCATAAATATTTTTGCCGGATAAAAGTTAAATATCAAAAATCCAACAAGCCCGCCGGCAAGCGCTGCGGCGAATATGCCAAGCTCTGTATACCCCCACACGAATGCGACAGCAGTATAGCACAGCGCCACAGGTATCGAAACGCCTGCTGCAAGCCCGTCGATCCCGTCCGTTATATTTACCGCATTTACGCAGCCTACCATTACAAACGCGGCGAATATGAAATAAACAGGTTCCGGCAGAGGGATTGTTATCCCTACAAACGGCACATAAACGTTTGGACTTAAATATCCGGAAAATCGCAGCAGATATATGAAAGCTATCGCCACGACTAATTGAAGCAGAAATTTCTGCTTCGCCGTAAGCCCGAGGTTTTGCTTTTTTTTCAGTTTTTCATAGTCGTCCAAAAATCCTATGGAGCCGTACACCATTGCAAACAGCAATACGAAAAGATGACCGTAATTTCCATCCATTATCTCGTTTATTCCCACACTGAGACATACGATGGATATCGCCGCTATAAACATGAGTCCGCCCATTGTCGGCGTTCCCTGCTTCGTCATATGCCATACAGGTCCGTCTTCCCTTATCGACTGCCCCGCTTTTATCCGGCGAAGCGCAGGAACGAGCATTTTGCCCAGCAGCCATGTTATGATAAACGAACTTATAAACGCGACGGCAAATTTAACAGTCATTTGTAAAACCTCAAATCCTTATTGATTATTGCATTTGTGACAGAAACTCCGCTACCACTTCGCGCTCGTCAAAATGGTGCTTTTCTTTTCCGATTATCTGATAATCCTCATGCCCTTTGCCGGCAAGCAGTATTATATCGTCCGGCAATGCGTTTTTAAGCGCCCAGCCTATCGCCTCGCGTCTGTTTTCTATCACCTTATAGGACTTCTTTTTCCCGGTTACCCCTTGCAAGATGTCGTTTATTATCGCAGACGGATCTTCTGTTCTCGGATTATCCGAGGTGATGATCGCAAGGTCAGCCAGCTCCACGCCGATCTTCCCCATGATGGGGCGCTTCGTCTTATCGCGGTCCCCTCCGCAGCCGAACAGTGCGACGACCCTTCCTTTTGCGAAACCTTTGACCGTTTTTAGTATGTTTTCCAGCGCGTCCGGCGTATGCGCGTAATCGATGATCACTGTAAAATCGCGCCCCGTCGGAACGACCTCAGCCCGTCCCTTGACGCCGTGGCTTTCCGACAGTGTTTTGCACGCCGTTTCAAGATCGATCCCAAGATTTACGACGGTCGCTATTGCCGCAAGACCGTTATATACGGAAAATTCACCCGGTATGCCGAGCTTTACCTTTTCAAGTTTTCCTATTTCAAGCGCGCAGAAGCTCACTCCATCCGGCTTGAGCTCTATGCTCTTTGCCGTCAGGTCCGCCTCGTCGGTCTTTGCGGAATACGTATACACGGGACATTCGACCGCTTTTATCATCATTTCGGCATACTCATCGTCAATATTTATGACGCCTTTTTTGCTCTGCTTGAACAGCAGCGCCTTTGCTTCTCCGTATTCCTCCATCGTTTTATGGAAATCAAGGTGGTCGCGCGTCAGATTAGTGAAAACTCCTACCTCAAAGTTTATCCCATATACGCGGCTCAAATACAGGGCATGAGACGATACTTCCATAATAACATATTCACAGCCCGCTTCATACATATCTTTAAAAAGCTTTTGCAGCTCATATGACTCGGGAGTAGTACGTTCTGTACCGACCTCTATATCCCCTATCATATTGCAATTCGTGCCGATAAGCCCGACTTTTGCACCTTCGCTTTTTTCAAGCATACTCTTTATAAGGCTTGTAGTCGTCGTCTTCCCATTTGTGCCGGTAACTCCAACTATTTTCATTTTCTCAGCCGGATCGCCGAAGAAATGCGCGCTTGCAAGCGCAAGTCCCTTTCTCGTATCATCCACAAGTACATATGGGATACTGTCAAGCTCAGGTATGCGCTGGCACATTACGCACACAGCTCCGCGTTCCACTGCCGCCGCGATATATTCATGACCATCGCTTGTATACCCCGCAATGGCGACGAACATGTCGCCGCCTTTAGTACTGCGCGAATCATAGCTCACGCCGCCTATCTCCATATCGGCGTCAGCATGACATTCGATTATATTTACGCCCCTTAAAAGCTCTTTCAGTTTCACGGTACGCACCGCCTTTCATTGGTATAGACAGCCTTTCGTATTTTACTCTACACCTTCATCCACATTTTCCATGATCGAGACCTCAATGACCGTCCCGCTCGGCGCCTCGCTTCCGTACGTTATCGACTGTTTCCGTACGACGGCGTCCTCGTTTCCCGCATATAAATCGGAGGTCTGCATATAAAGCCCCGCTTTTTCAAGCTCTGCCTGCGCCTCTTCAAATGTAAGCCCCTGAAGATCAGGCACCACCGACATCGTCTCTTTCGGCGCGTCTTCCGTATATATTATAACGGTCGAGCCCGCGGATATATCTGCGCCGGACATAGGAAGCTGTCCTGTGACCGTTGCTCCCGCTCCGTCCACTGAGCACTGCAATCCAAGCTCTCTAAGCTCGTTCTGCGCCTCTTCAACGCTTTTTCCTACAAGCTGCGGAACTGTCACATCCGCTACGGAAAGTTCCTCCTCCGTATATTCTCTTTCATATCCGAGATATGGGAGAACATCGGCAAATATATTTCCGACTGCCGGAGCTGCCATATTGCCGCCGCTTATATAAAGCCCTGTCTCATGGCTGGGAGTATCGAGCAGTACCAGCACGGCAAGCTCCGGATCCTCCATTGGAGCGATCCCGCAAAACGAGACGATATATTCCTTTTTCCCGTCTACTATCGCCTTGCCTGTTTTCTCCGATGTTCCGGTTTTGCCTCCTATGCGGTATCCTGCAACCGCGGCGTTTTTGCCTGTGCCTCCGGAAGAGCCTACGACAGATTCTAGTATGTCCCGCACCGTTTGCGAGGTCGTCTCGCTTATGACTGTGCGCACAGCGGACGTGTCTTTTTTATACACAATCGCGCCGTCGGCATCCGTTGCGCTGTCCACAACGTACGGCTGCATCAGCTCTCCTCCGTTCACAGCCGCCGATATTGCCGTTATAAGCTGTATCGGCGTTATGTTAAACGTCTGTCCAAACGAAGCTGCCGCAAGCTGGGATAAATTCTGAGTATTGAAAAATATCTCCTCATCCCACCATTGGCTTCCCGCTTCTCCTATAAGATCTATCCCGGTCTTTTCAAAAAGACCGAAGTTTTTCGCATAATCATAAAACGTCTCTGCTCCTATACGCAAGCCGATATTTACAAACGCTACGTTGCACGAGTGCTGCGCCGCCTCTGCGAGCGTCTGCGAGCCATGCCCGCTGTGCCGCCAGCAGTTTAACGGTTTGTTTCTGCCCAGGACGTTCATCGCGCCGCCGCAGAAAAACGAATCTCCGGCTGAAATGGCGCCGCTGTCGAGCCCTATTGCCATTGTTATCGTTTTAAAAACCGAGCCCGGCTCGTATGTATCGTTTAAAGCCATATTGCGCCACTGCTTGAGCTGAGCTTCACGCAGCGCCGCATTATACTCGTCTTTATCAGTTATCTGCTCAAGCTCTTTCTGCTTTTCCTCGCTTACGCTGCGGTAATTATTTAAATCATAATTTTCAAAGCTGGCAAGCGCCAATATCGCGCCTGTTTTAACATTCATGACTATGGCGCATCCGCCGTTTTGTACGTCATAGTCCTCTATCGCCTGTTCGACGCATTTCTCCACTATTTTCTGTACGCCGGCGTCTATCGTAAGCGTCAGGTCGCATCCGTCGACCGCATCTACGTATTTTTCGTACGTCCCGGACAGCATTTCTGTCCCGTTTGCAGCCGCAAGTCTTGAGACATTGCCGTCCACGCCGGTGAGGTATTCATCATAAAGCGCCTCTATCCCCTCAAGCCCCGTTCCGTCGATCCCGACGAAACCTATGACATGGCATGCAAGGCTGCCGTTTGGATACCAGCGCTTTGTGTCGCTTTCTATATGTATACTTTTAAAATCATTCTCGCTTATTGCGAGTCTCAAATTATTCGCCGTCTCGGAATCTATTTTTACGGCGACTGTTTTATACCATGAAGCTATATCTTCTGTTTTCTTTATTACTGCGTCGCGATTTACTCCGAGCACCTGCGACAACGTATCCGCTATCTTTTCCTTATCTTCTTTAAAATACTGGATCTCATACGGGCTTATATAGACGCTGTATGCCGTCGAGCTTACAGCCAGCTCTTCTCCATTCTTATCGTATATTGTTCCACGGGCAGCCGGTATTTTTGTTTCAAAAGTCTGCTGCTCCAGCGCCAGCGATTCATAAAATTCGTGGTCTCGTATCTGTATCGTATAAAGCTTGACTGCCAGCACAATAAAGGCAACTATGCCGCACACTATCATAAGGAAAAGTGTACGGCTAAGTATCATCCTATTCGGCCGCATTCGAGGATCTTTATCATTCAGATATTTCATTTCCCGCTTCTCCGATCTTTTCTAATTTACCGTGACAGCTTTTTGTCCACAGTAAATTATAAGTCGGTATCAGCGGAAATATTCCAGTACCGCCGCAAGCGCCGTTCTCAGAAAGCCTCCGCCTGAGTTTTCGCTCTCTGAAAGCACAACTGCTTTATCGGGTTTTATATCATCAAGCACCGTGATTTGCTCGGAAGTAACCTTATTCATACCCAATACGTTGACAGCGTATTCCCTTATGCTGTCAGCGTCAAAAACGCTCTCGTATTTTACGGTGAGTCTTGTCTCATTCTCCTGTGCCTCTATGATCTGATTGCTGAGCTCTGATATCTCAGAATTTATCGCCGTCAGCTGTATATGCGCCATAAGTATCAAAACCACGAGCACCGTAAGCGCGGTAAATCCGACCAGTGCAAAAAGTGAAAATCCCTGGCGGGTCTCTTCAAGCCTTACCGCTGCTCTCGCCGGGCGGGGCTTTATTTCCCGCTGTGGCTCATACTCGTATTCAACGGCGGGCTCCGCCGCTCTTACCGTATTGTCCAGCCTGTTCAAGTCATACGCCACATTCCCATACGTGGCGTTTCTCGCATATTCAAATTCTACTTTTTTTCTTGCCATTTTTGTTCACTCTTTCGATAATCGCGCCTAAACCTAAACTCTCTCTGCCACCCTTAATTTTGCGCTTCTTGCGCGTGGATTATTTTCCAATTCTTCTTTACCGGGAACGACCGGCTTTCTGAACACCGATCTCATCGTCTGCTTGAACCCGCATACGCACACCGGAAAATCCGGCGGGCATGTACAGCCCTTTTCCTTTGACGCAAGCGTATTTTTGACTATCCTGTCCTCAAGCGAATGGAAGCTTATCACCGCTATCCGTCCGCCTTTATTTAGGCATTCCACTGCGTCGTCCAACATGTCCGAGAGCGACGCAAGCTCGTCGTTCACCGCTATCCTTATCGCCTGAAATGTTCTCTTTGCCGGATGCTGTTTTTCTCTCAGCGCCGCTGCCGGCATCGCGCTTTTTACGATATCCACAAGCTCCATCGTCGTTTTGATCGGCGCTTTTTCTCGCCTTCTTGCTATATTTGCAGCTATGCGCCCCGAATATCGCTCTTCACCATACTCTGACAGTATCCTTTTCAGCTCCGCCTCGCTCCATCCGTTAACTACGTCATAAGCCGTAAGCGACCCGTCTTGGTCCATCCGCATATCAAGCGGCGCGTCCTGCATATACGAGAATCCTCTCGATGCATCGTCGAGCTGCGGCGACGACACCCCAAGATCAAAAAGCATACCATCCACGCTTGTTATACCGAGCTGCTGCAATATACTTTTTATCTCTCTGAAATTCCCGTGAACGAAAGTGATCTTGTCCTTATACCGGATGAGCTTTTTTATACATTCGTCTATTGCCGCTTGATCTCTGTCGATGGCGACAAGCTTTCCAGTTGTGAGCCTTTTGGCTATCTCTGCCGAATGCCCGCCGCGCCCAAGCGTACCGTCCACATATATTCCGTCAGGTCTTATATCAAGCGCGTCGATACACTCTTTAAGCAAAACAGGCACGTGTAGATCTTCCATTAGAAATCAAGCTCCGTAAACACTTCTGCAATGTTCTCAGGCGTCGTCTCGATATTGTCAACTGCCGCCCAGCTTTCGGAATCCCAAAACTCAGCGCATTCGCCGGCGCCCACAACCGTGACGTTCTTCGTCAGTCCGGCAAAATCACGCAGTGCCTGTGGAAGCAGTATTCTCCCCTGAGCGTCAAGCTCACATTTCGCCGCGTGCGAAAACAGCGGTCTCATTTTTATCTGTTTTGCCTTTGGCATCGCCTTTATCTTGTCCATGAAAACGTTCCAGCTATCGGACGAATACGCAGACAGGCATTTTTCCATGCTCAGCGTCACGTAAAATACGTCGCCCAGCTCTTCCCTCAGCTTGGCGGGGATAAACAACCGTCCCTTTGCGTCCAGCGTATGATTATAAATTCCGGTCATTATACCCACCTCGCTTTCTTTTATGGGAATTAATCACATTTTCCACCACAATCCACCACTAATGGTTTTATTATAGATTAAGCTTCCAAAAAATGCAATAGCAAATCTTTAAATTGTCTTATTTTTTTTATTCAAAAAACTTCCTTTTTTCGCTTTTCTACATCTTTCTTTAACCTTTTCAGATTTTTCATCTTGTGCACAAAATATCCAAAAAATAAAACAGCACACCACAAAATGTAGTGTGCTGTTTATATTATCTTATCTATTGCCGCCTATTAAAATGCATCTGAAAGACCTTGTTGTTTACATGGCTCTATGTCTTGAAACAAACCGTCTTCAGGCATTTTACTCCTCGTCCTCATTAGGCGTAAGATTTTGCTCGCGCCTTGCTGAATTGATCGCAACGCTTCTAAATTTTGTTCTGGACTGGCGCACTTCATTAAGCGCCTCTGCAATGGCCTCTTCGGTACGCTTCAGGGCGTCGTCCGCGTATTCATTAGCCACGCGGCGGAGCTCTGCCGATCTGCTCTCCGCCATTGAAATCATCTCTGTGCTTTTGGCTTTCGCAGCCTTTATGATTTCCTGCGTGTCAACCATCTGGCGTGCTCTGTCTTCTGCGACCTTTCTTATAGATTCAGCTTCTCTTTTCGCGTTTGCAATAAATTCGCTTCTCGCCGCAACAAGTCTTTTTGCTTCTGCAAGCTCTGTTGGAAGCTGTGCCTTGATTTCGTCCAAGAGGTCAAGAACTTTATCGCGCTCGATCACGCATTTTTCGGCGCCAAGTGGAAGCCCCCACGCCTCTGTAACCATTGTATAAAGCATTTCCAGCAATTCCTGAACACTGTTTCCCATTATCTTTTCCCTCCTGTTTTTTCTAATATGTCGCTTATAATTTCTCTGGGGACAAATTTGCTTAAATTAGCGTTATATTTAGCCATTTCCTTGACTATTGTCGAGCTGAGATATGAATATTTTTCATCCGCCGCCAGAAACAGCGTGTCGATAGACGGCTCCAGCTTCTTGTTTGTAAGGGCGAGCTGGTACTCCATCTCGAAATCGGAAACAATTCGCAAGCCCTTTACTATTACATTTGCGTTTTTCGAGAGGGCATATTCTACCAAAAGCTTGTCGGACCACTCCACCTCTACGTTGCCAAAGCGTCCAACGACTTTTCTGATAAGATTCATCCTCTCTTCCAGCGTAAACATCGGGTTTTTAGCTGAATTTACCATCACGCATACGTACAGCTTATCGAATATCTTTGCCGCGCGCCGGATGATATTTAAATGCCCCAATGTTATCGGGTCGAAGCTCCCTGGGTAAACCGCTATTTTCATGCCGTCTCACCTGCTATAAAGTGTTATTTTTATCTTTCCGTACTTATATTCTTTAACCATATAGTAAGGCTCTGAAAGGGCGGGCATTTCTCTTTCCGTCCTGCTTTCGCAAACAATTATACCATTTTCTCTTAATATGTCAAACTTCAATATGCTTTCAAGGGCAAAATCCATGAGTTTTGTGTTGTACGGCGGGTCAAGAAATATGATATCAAACTTTTCCCCGCGCGACAAATAGCTTATAGAATCGCCCTGCACAACGCCGGCGTAATTTTCGAATCCCGTCAGCTTCAGATTTTCCTTTATGATCTTTACGGCTGCCGGCGAGTCGTCTACGAAAACAGCTTCGCGCGCGCCGCGCGACAGCGCCTCTATACCGAGCTGCCCTGTCCCTGCAAAAAGGTCGAGCACCTTTCTGCCCTCTATATCGAACTGGATTATATTGAATATGGACTCTTTTACTTTGTCAGTCGTCGGTCTCACATCGTAATTTTCCGGCTCTTTAAGTTTTCTGCCGCGAGCCGTTCCTGTAATAACTCTCATATTACTTTTTCTCCTTTTCGTCAGGATTGAAATGCACGTACACCGCCTTTGCCACATTCGCCGGCAATATCTCTCCGAGCTGTTCCTCCGTCGCAGCAGCTATCTTTTTTACACTGCCGAATTTTTTTAAAAGCAGTATTCTGCGCTTTTCCCCTACTCCATCG
>CALWWO010000025.1 GCA_944385265.1 uncultured Oscillospiraceae bacterium | reverse complement strand
TGCCCCGCCGATGATTATCGTAAGCTTCATCGTGTCAAGCCCCTCGTTATCGTACGTCCCGTTTATAACGTCGGCTATGACCGATTCCTCAGGATACTCAAATTCCCCGCTGTCAAACACGCATTTTATGAGCTGCTTCGTGCCGGACAGCACCTTGTCGTACTCCGTGTCGCCCTCCGTGAACGCGGACAGTATCGTTGTGATATCCTCATCCGTAAGGAGATCCTTGACATCCTCTTCAAGCAGTATCGCTCCTTCGCCGGTCTCCGTATCGTAAGAGATAGCCACGCCGTTATATTCGCTCGCGCTTAAGACCTTATTTCTAAGCATCACATTTTCGTGGCTTGAATCGAGATAATACTGCGCCTGTTCCTCATATGTTTCATATGCAGGCTCGGTAAACCCCATCTCTATCTGCTCATCGCCCGTGATATACGGCGTTATATAGGCAGAAGCGCCTGAATACGTATGCAGGGAATTGAGCAGATACCCTATCGACAGCACTTCAAGAGCGTCCTGCGCCGTGTTTATCGACCTATAGATCATATACATCGATGCAGGCTTAATTTCCATAAGAAGTTCCGGGTTGCGATAATGCGCATATTCCCCAAGATGTGAATACGGCAGATAATCTATATCCCGGTTTTCAATCATATAATCAAGAAGCACTACCATACCGCGATAAAACCTATTTGACATCAGCTCGTCTTCCGCGCTGTCTATCGCGTCAGCCGCCTGTTGGAGCACCTCCTCCGGGAACACGTCGTACACATCCTCTCCCGCACGGAACGCGGTCTCCTTCGGCTCCTCCGTGCAGAGGAACAGCACCTGATCCGTTGCAAGCTCCGTTGCATCGTCCAGCAGGTTTTCTATGTAATAATCGATTTCCTCTTCCACAGTATCGCAGTTTTGTGGTTTATCCATATATATGCTATTTATCGTTAAATCCGTCAATGCCGTAAGCTCACTAAGCACCACGTCAATCGGATAAGCAAGCATTTCTTGGAGTGCTCCAAGCCTCCTTACCCCGTCACTTCCTTGATATTCGGGCAAATCAACAAGTTCGATCGGGAAAAGTGCAACATTGATGCTTGATATAATTCCGCTCCTGTTAACAAAAATTTCGTCTTCACTTGTCGCATCAGTTTCCGAGCATCCGGTGAAAGCAAAAGAAAACATGAGTACGAGCACTAAAATTGCGGAGAGTATATTCCTTTTCATAGGGCGCGCTCCTTTCGGTTTGCGGATAGGGGATGCACTGCATCCCTTATCCGTAGATTTGTTGTTTATCGTTATTGTAAATTGCTTCTCTTTTTCCTCTGCCGCACGGTCACGATCACGGCGGCAATCGCCGCTATCGCGAAAACTGCCCCGCCGATGATTATCGTAAGCTTCATCGTGTCAAGCCCCTCGTTATCGTACGTCCCGTTTATAACGTCGGCTATGACCGATTCCTCAGGATACTCAAATTCCCTGCTGTCAAACACGCATTTTATGAGCTGCTTCGTGCCGGACAGCACCTTGTCGTACTCCGTGTCGCCCTCCGTGAACGCGGACAGTATCGTTGTGATATCCTCGTCCGTAAGGAGATCCTGAACGTCCTCTTCAAGCAGTATCGCTCCTTCGCCGGTCTCCGTATCGTAAGAGATAGCCACGCCGTTATATTCGCTTGCGCTTAAGACCTTATTCCTAAGCATCACATTTTCGTGACTTGAATCGAGATAATACTGCGCCTGTTCCTCGTATGTTTCATACGCAGGCTCAGTAAACCCCATTGCTATCTGCTCGTCGCCCGTGATATACGGCGTCATATAGACAGAAGCGCCTGAGTACGTATGCAGAGAATTGAGCAGATAACCTATCGAATCCACTTCAAGAGCGTCCTGCGCCGTGTTTATCGACCTATAGATCATATACATCGATGCAGGCTTAATTCCCATAAGAAGTTCCGGGTTGCGATAATGCGCATATTCCCCAAGATGTGAATACGGCAGATAATCTATATCCTGGTTTTCAATCATATAATCAAGAAGCACTACCATACCGCGATAAAACCTATTTGTCATCAGCTCGTCTTCCGCGCTGTCTATCGCGTCAGCCGCCTGTTGGAGCACCTCTTCCGGGAACACGTCGTACACATCCTCTCCCGCGCGGAACGCAGTCTCCTTTGGCTGCTCCGTGCAGAGGAACAGCACCTGATCCGTTGCAAGCTCCGTTGCATCGTCCAGCTGGTTTTCTATGTAATAATCGATTTCCTCTTCCACCGTATCGCAGTTTTGGGGTTTATCCATATATATGCTATTTATTGTTAAATCCGTCAACGCCACAATCTCGCTAAGCGCCACGTCGGTCGGATAAGCAAGCATATTTTGAAGTGCTCCAAGTCTCCTTACCCCGTCACTTCCTTGATATTCGGGCAAATCAATAAGTTCGCTCGGGATGTTCATGACATTTTGGGTTAATATATTCCCGCTTCTGTTATCAAAAATTTCGTCCTCGCCTGCCACATCAGTTTCAGAGCATCCGGTGAAGGCAAAAGAAAACATAAGTACGAGCACTAAAATCGCGGATAGTACATTCCTTTTCATAGCTTGCTCCTTTCGGTTTGCGGATAAGGGATGCGGCGCATCCCTTATCCGTAGATTTGTTGTTTACTGCCATATTCATTTTATTTGGAGTTTAACGATTTATAAATTGTTTTCAAAATCCAACTGTTTTTACACGCCCACCGGAATCGCCCTCCCTCATTAAAATCTGCGTTCGATATATATAGATTGCCGATTTTGCCGCAAACAATTTTACGTATCTGAGGACTTGCAAACTAATTTAAATAATTTTGTTAAATTTATTCTACAGTATTTTATTTACTATGTAAAGTACCACATTTTATTTTCGGCGTTTTGCACAATTTTTGCGCTTTATTTTTGTATAAAACGACGAAGAAGACGCTTTCAATGGTAAAGTACCACATTAAGCGTCTTCTTTCTTTGTCAAATTATTTAATTTTTGATCCTGTTATCTCGCATAGCTCGTAAACTATACGTTTATTTTGAGTACCGGCTTATCCACTCATTGAAATATGCTTCAAGCCGTCCCGTTTTCTCTTTACCGTCTGCCATCGTGCCGCCTTTTGCGGAAAAATATATCTTCAGCTTCGGCTCCGTCCCCGACGGTCTGACAACCACGGTGCTGCCGTCCTCCAGCTTAAACAGGATGACGTTTGATTTTGGCAGGTCTATCTCTTCTTCTCTGCCGTCCGCGTATCTCGTCACGCTTTTTTCGTAATCGCTGACAGCGACGACCTTTTCGCCGCACACCTCGTCCGGCGTATTTGTACGAAGATCGTCCATCGCCGCCTGCATCGCGCGGAAACCGGATACCCCTTCAAATTCAAACGATTTGAGCGATTCGCAGTACGCTCCGTATTTCTTGTACAGCCCGTTCAAGCCGTCAATAAGCGTTTTCCCCTGCGCCTTATACCATGCGAACATCTCGCATATGAGAAGCGATGCGTCAACGCCGTCCTTATCGCGCACATAGCCGCCGCTGAGATAGCCGTAACTCTCCTCAAAGCCGAAAACATATCTGTCGTCCTCGCCCTTTTCCTCAAGGAGCTTTATCTGCTCGCCGATATATTTAAATCCGGTTAGTACGTTTATAACGCGGACCCCGTAATCGTTTGCGACGTCCTCGACCATCGGCGTCGTAACTATCGTTTTCACTGTGACCGGATTTGCAGGCATAGTTCCGTTTTCAGTCCGTCTGCCGCATATGAAGTCAAGCAGCAGCACGCCCATCTGATTGCCGGTTATAAGCTCCATTTTACCGTTGTGCCGCACCGCGACGCCAACTCTGTCGCAATCGGGGTCTGTCGCAAGGACGAGGTCGCTCCCCAGCCGCTCGGCGTACTCTATGCTCACTCTAAGCGCCTCGCGTATCTCGGGATTCGGATACGGGCACGTCGGGAAATCGCCGTCCGGCTCTTTCTGCTCGTCCGGTATCGTTATATTTGTAAACCCGTTTTCCTCCAGGCATTGCGGAACGCAGCTTATACCCGTCCCGTTGAGCGGCGTATAAACTATCGAAACATCGCGCGGGACGGCTTTATCCAGCACAGACTGCGCCGACACCGCATCTAAAAACGCGCGCTTCACATCGTCCGATATCATCTTTACGGCGCCGGTCTCCTTCGCGTTCTCAAACGACGTGGATACAACGTCCTCAAGCGGGTCTATTTTTTCGATCTCCGCGAGTATCTCGCCCGCCGTCGTATCTGTTATCTGGCAGCCGTCCGCCCCGTACACTTTATAGCCGTTATATTTCGCGGGATTGTGGCTTGCCGTTATTATTATGCCGCCGTCGCATTTTAAGTACCGCACTGCAAACGAGAGCGCCGGCGTCGGCATAAGGCGGGGATATATATATACGGTCACCCCATTCGCCGCAAATACGGACGCCGCCGTTCTGGCAAACAAATCCGATTTATGGCGGCTGTCATACGCTATTGCGACAGAGGGAGAGGCACACTTTTTCATGAGATAATTCGCATACCCCTGCGTCGCCTTCGATACGGTATATATGTTCATCATATTCGTGCCTGCGCCGATCACTCCGCGCAGTCCTGCCGTCCCGAATTCAAGGTCTTTATAAAACCGTTCCTCTATCTCCGCCTTATCGCCCTTTATAGCCTTCAGTTCCTGCGCGATATCGCTCTCTTCAGGTACTTTTTCACACCATTCTGCGTATCTTTCCATATAATCCATATCCATCTCTCCTCCAAACATCTTTTCGTTATATCCGTGTCTCAAGACCGCTTGTACCTGCGCTTGGCAGGACAGCGCTGCCGTACGTCAAATGCTCCGCGGCGCTCCATTCATATCTATAATTATAAACTTTTTACCATTTGTTTTCAATACAAATAATACGCTGTTTTTCCGCAAAATTTTTGGGGCTGTATTTTCAGCCCCATATCATAAGCTTTATTTTCCGCAGAATCCCCTCCGGCATAAGCCCGTATTTTATATATGTCCTTATGCGCTTTATCTTGCCCATATTTTTCGTCTCGCCGCATATACAGCACAGCTCGCTGTCGCTTCTGCTCATCATGCCGGAAAACGAATCTCCGAGCGCCGCGGCCTGCTCCATAGCTCTTTTTATGCTCTCACTTACGCCGCCGCCCGCTATTTTTCTCACAATATATCCTGCCGAGTGCACGTTTCCCGCGCCGACGCTGTTCGAGCCATGCTGCCTGTAATCGATTGTCGCGCTGTTTACAAAGGCGATTTTGCCAAGCGCCGCGGCGCACAGCGCAAGCCACCAGTCGTGCATGACTATCTTCTCGTCCGCCCTGTTCGATACGGCAAGCTCCGCAAGGCGGCGGTTTGCCATGACCGTACAGCCGGTCACGATATTTTGCACTATAAGACGCGGAAGCGTCACTCTGTCAAGGCTGATGTCGGAATATTTGAAAAACGATTCGCTTATTACGTATATATCGCTGTCCACTACTCTGAGATCGGTGTGCACCAGCACAGGCATATCTTCTCCCTTTTCAGTCTCAGCCATTTTTCGCATGGTCAGGCTTATCTTGTCGCTGTGCCACACGTCGTCCTGGTCGCACAACATGATATAATCGTCCGTCACGCGCTCCATAAGATACATGAAATGCCTGCACGCTCCGCCGAAACGCCTGCCTGAGACATGGCGCGCTATCTTTTCGGGATACGCGGCGGCGTACCGCTCGATTATCTCGACCGTCCCGTCGTCGGAGCCGTCGTCCGAAATAACAAGCCGCCAGTTGTCATAGTCCTGATGCAGTATAGATTCTATCATATCCGCAAGATACCGCTTGCCGTTGTATGTCGCCATAAGTATCGTCACATGCGGATTTTCACCTGTGCCCATATTTATGACCATTCCTTTCCGCTGCGCTGTAAGGCACAAATGACCAGCAAAAGGGATGGTCATAAAATGCCGTGTTTTTCGACTGCCTCTGTCGAGGCGGGAAAAACGGCGCGTTAAATCATAAGCTTGGAAGATTTATCTTTCAAGCCTTATACCCTTAGCTATTTTTCGCCGCGCCATTTCCACATGAATTTAGCTGACGAAATCAGCGCGTGCGTAAATCCCTTTACAGAGCTTCCGTTTTCACGCTTCCAGCTATGCGTCACCGCAAACTGAGGAGCGTATACGGTTTTCCCGTACTTCTTCATTTCCCTTGTAAGATCGGCGTCCTCAAAATACAAAAAGTACCGACCGTCAAATCCGCCGGAGGCTTTAAGCGCCGCCGTTTGGCAGAACATGAAGCAGCCCGTGCAGCAATCTATCTCCACAGGCTCGGTCACGTTTACGCCGCGCATCGTATACTCTGCGCGCCATTTCTCAAATATGCCGCCGAACCTCTCCAGCCGCCCGCCGGCGAGATATTTTAAATTTGCGTATTTTTTTGGCAGGAACTGCTCCGTCCCGTCGTCGTTCAATACCTTCGGCGTAAGTATGGATATATCCGGATTTTCGTCCATAAAATCAGCCATTGCCGCTATAAGCTCAGCTCCGAACTCGATGTCGGGATTCACTATGATATGGTATTTTGATTTTAACAGCGGTAAAACGGCATTGTGCCCCTGTCCGAATCCGACGTTTTTCGGAAGGCGTATCACCTTTGCAAAGGGGTATTTCCCCTCTATATAATCAGCCGACCCGTCTGACGACGCGTTATCCACGACGTACACCTCTGCGTCCTTCAGCGCAGAGCTCGCCATGAGCGCCCGCATTACTTTATCGACGTCACACGTACTGTTATAAGTAACTATACTCACACTGATCCGTTTATCCATATCAAGCTCCAAATCACAGATTCTATGGCTTGCAGTATACCTTTATTTTACCATATTGTCAATTATCTCCCGCTCTCCAAGCATATCCTCCGCCCGCCGCTTTTATTCCCGATGTTGTTTACAACTTCGCCTGATTTTGATATTATCATGTTAACTATTTTAATTGTTAAAGGAGATGTCGATATATGAAACTTGCTCTTGGATGCGACCACGGCGGATACGCCCTCATGCAGGAGGTCAAAAAACATCTTGACAGTATCGGTATTGAATATCACGATTTTGGAACTTATTCGGAGGAGAGCTGCGATTATCCTATATACGCAGAAGCTGCCGCGCGCGCCGTCGCCTCCGGCGAATACGATAGAGGCGTTCTCATCTGCGGCACTGGCATCGGCGTTTCGATCTGCGCCAATAAGATCGACGGGATCAGGGCGGCGCTGTGCTCCGACTGTTTCTCAGCCGAGGCGACGAGAAATCATAACGACGCGAACATCCTCTGCATGGGCGAGAGAGTTCTGGGTACGGGACTTGCGCTCAAGATCCTTGACACATTCTTAAACGCCGGGTTTGACGGCGGACGCCACGCGCGGCGCATTGCTCTCATCTCCGAGCTTGAAAAGAGGCATTGAGCCCGTTTTATCCTCGTTAAATATCATATACCTGCGCCGTTTAATACAGATAAGTCTTTCCACGAAAAGTGTCGTAAACAAACCGTAAGCAATGTATGGAAAGGAGCCTTAGACATATGAACGTCGATAAATTGAAAAGCATAAACGAAAAGCTGAGAAAAATAATCAATCTTTTCCCCGTTTTATATATGGTCGGCGTCCTGCTCGCTTATCTGATAGACTGCACGGACCTGATACCATATATAACATTTGCGTTTTGTGCGATATGGTTTGTATCCCTGATAACCGCGATAATATGCGACATAAAAGCCAAGCGGAGAGATATCGTTACGATCATATATATCGTGCTCGCCATCCTGTGCGCGATAATGCTCATAACCTCTGTGATTGCGCTCGTTCTCGATATACGCATAGTCGTAAAGCTTTACGAGTGGCCTTTTCAGATAGAAATCACGCCCAACTAAACGCGACGGGTCACAGTAAATTTACATCTCAATTATTTGCGCCTGCCTGTCACCGGCGGGCGCATCACGCTTTTATCGGCATGACGCGCCGCGCTTTTCGTATATCACCATATCTTTATCGATCGTGCGAGCGCAAAGCCTCATTAGGAGAAAAACATGAAAAAGCTTTTCAAACGTATCATACCTTATATTTCTGCCGCGGCGGCTGTCGTGTTCTTAGTATGGCTTTACTGGAGCAATACTGCGATACAGGTCACGCGATATACGGTGACATCATCTGCACTGCCGCCCGAATTTTCAGGATATACGATAGTGCAGGTATCAGATCTGCACAACCGCCGCTTCGGAGAAGGACAAAGTACGCTCATCGAAAAGATCGCGGAGCAAAGCCCCGATATAATAGTCGTGACAGGCGACCTGATCGACCGCAACAGGACGAACGTCGGCGCCGCAATGGAGTTTATTGAAGGTGCGCTCCGTCTAGCGCCTGTTTATTATGTAACCGGCAATCACGAGGCAGCGTGCGAAGAATACGAGGAGCTGTACGATAGCATGGAAAACGCCGGCGTTTATATTTTGGAAAACAGCAGCGCCGCGCTTATAAAAGACGGGGAGGAGATCACGATTTCAGGTATAGCCGACCCGCGGTTTGCCGAAAGCTCCGCAGAAAGCGAAAGGCAGACCGTTATAGAAGAACTCACGCAGCTGGGCGCAAAGAAAAACGGCTTTGACATCCTGCTTTCGCACCGCCCGGAGTATATGGAGCTGTATCCTGAATTCGGATATGACCTTGTTTTTTGCGGGCACACTCACGGCGGTCAGATAAGGCTGCCTGTCATAGGCGCCGTATTCGCGCCAAACCAGGGCTTTTTTCCGAAATATTCCGACGGGTACTTCACAGTCGGAGATATGTGCGGCATAATCAGCCGCGGTATGGGAAACAGCATCCTGCCGATACGGTTACTTAACAGACCGGAGCTTGTAGTATGTACGCTTGAGAGCGAATAGCACGATACATTATTAAATATACAGCTTGCTAAAGCTGTTTCCTACGGCAAAACGATGTATCCCGGTTTTCGCCGCGCATCTATAAGGAAATAATTGCTTCTTGCGGGACAACATGGCGTTTTGCTATGTTGTCCCGCTTTTTCTGCACCATTTGATGATAAAAATATATAAGGGCGAAAGCAGAATAAGGATATTTCTATCAAATGAATTTTATCTATCAACATAGACCTGTACTTCATAATTCCACTGCAAAA
>CALWWO010000024.1 GCA_944385265.1 uncultured Oscillospiraceae bacterium | reverse complement strand
ATTAGGATAATATTTATTTTTTGAAAGAGGTTTTTTTTATTTTTGTTGAATCCATAGGTTTTCTATTACTGTTTCAGGTTATTTTACTCGCATTAAACGCGATTTTTGCAAGTGCTGAGATCGCCATGCTCTCTGTGAACGAGACAAAGCTGGAGAGTATGTCAGAAAACGGCAACAAAAGGGCAAAGCGCCTTCTTAAACTTACGCGCGAGCCTGCAAATTTTTTAGCAACGATACAGATCGCGATAACGCTGTCAGGTTTTCTCGGCAGCGCCTTTGCGGCGGAGAATTTTTCAGAGCCGCTTGTCGACTGGGTCATCGGACTTGGTGTAAGCTTGCCTCGCGCATTACTCGACAAGATAGCTGTTGTTTTGATAACACTCATCCTGTCATACTTTACGCTTATATTTGGCGAGCTTGTGCCAAAACGTATCGCGATGAAGAAGTCGGAACAGATCGCTCTTGGTATATCAGGTCTTGTCGGCGGTGTTGCATTCATATTCAGACCCATTGTATGGTTGCTTTCTGTTTCCACAAACCTTGTTTTGCGTATGTGCAGGATAGATCCGACCGAGGCTGAAGATGAAGCGAGCGAAGAAGAGATACGCATGATGGTGGACGCCGGCGGCAAAAAAGGTACGATCGACCGGCAGGAACAGGAGTTTATCCAGAATGTATTTGAATTTGATGATATAACTGCTGGAGATGTTGCAACCCATCGTACGGACGTAATAGTCCTCTGGCTTGAGGACGACGATGCAGAGTGGGAAAAAACGATCTATGAGAACAGGCATACGCGCTATCCGGTTTGCGACGGTTCTCCTGATAAGGTCATAGGAGTTTTAAATTCCAAGGATTATTTCAGACTCAGCGACAGGACAAGAGAAAATGTGTTAGCGTCGGCATTATATCCCGCCTATTTTGTACCTGAGACTATAAAGGCGGATGTTTTATTCAGCAATATGAAAAAGACACATAATTCTTTCGCGGTCGTGACGGATGAATACGGCGGAATGGCGGGGATCGTTACACTATATGATTTGATAGAAGAACTGGTGGGTGAGCTTAACGATGGCTCGGAAAATTATAATGAAAATCCGCATATCGAAAAAGTGGATGCAAATACATGGAATATAATAGGCAATGTGGAGCTGAGCGATCTTGAGGATGCAACCGGGCTTACCTTTGATTCGGATGATTATACGACATTTACTGGTATGGTATTTGATGCACTCGGCGTTATCCCGGAGGACGGTGAGCAGAATATCGAGCTTGAGCTGCCTGATATGACAGTCCATATCAAACATATTGCGGCGCATCAGATAGAAGCCGCGACGATAGAGCTGAAACCGAAGAACATCTCAGTCACGGACTGAATAGAAACACAGCGTGAATAAAAAGGCAAAGCGGTCTAGACCGCTTTGCCTTTTTTGCTTATTCTGTTTTAAACGATAGACGAAGAACTTTATTCCTTACGCTTTCGCGCAGTATAAATCACACCGTAAACTCATACGCGGAGGTGACTTTATAATATCGCAGCATCTCAACGCTGATACGTTCTGTATCAGCCGGCACAGGGGACTGTATCGTGGCGCACCGCAGCTTCATCCCATCCTTTTTCCTGTCCTTGTCGGGTGATGACGATATGATCACCGCGGTCGGTCCGTCGCTCCCCCCTATAACGCCGACAGAAGCGGCGCCGTCAGGACCGTCCGACGCTATAGTGCCGCCGCTCGTTTTTACTGCGTCGCTGTCAAAAGATGCGCGCGACCTTATTATGGGAGAATCGAGATATTCCGTCAGGAAAAACTCAAGAGAAATATCGTCCGGCGCGTAATACTCTATCACCGGCAGGCGCATACCGCGCGGGCACAATGCGGCAAGCGACGCCGTCATGTGCCGCCGCGCGCGCTCTATCTGCTCAGGAGGGGCGGCGTTCGCTATTCTCGGATCAGAAAACTGCTTGTCCAGATCTTCCCAAATATCAGAGAGAGCGACGCTTTCAATGAAAAACGAGTGTTTTTCACCCGAATCGGAGTCTGTGAACGATATCGCATCATAATGGGGAGCATTTACCTGCAAATCAAGCTTTTTATCTGTACGGCATGTTTTAGAATCAGGCATGACAGAAAATGTCATAGCCGATGAGCCAAGCTCCGGCGGTATTTTATCAAATTTCCCGTCAAGCTCAAAGCACACGAGGTATATATTGTCAAAATTCTTATAACGGATTGTGTAGTGTGGCGTATAGCCGAGCTTTAAAAATTCGACAAGCATAAGCGTTACATCCATCGGCACGCCGCTGAGCAGTGTGCCTCCTGATGATGAGATATCAAAGCCCCTGCCTCCCGCGGTTATGCGCCGCGCCGCTATGTTTTGAATGTCGTTTGAAAAGCGGCGTTCGTTCAATATCGTGTCCCTGTTAGTATTCTCGCATATTCCATCTAGCTGACCGGAGGCGTAGAGCTCCTCAAGTTCCTGCTTGCGTTCGCACCATGCTTCATCATACTGCACTGCAAAGAGGCGGATCTCACTATCTTTCAATACCGCTCCGACGATATCAAGCAGCGACGAAGCGCACTGCGCCGTTTTCCCTATCAGCAGTATATCGTCAAAACGCGCTATTGAGCGGGATAGGATATCAAAATTCATAACAAAACCACCTTTAAAAATGCATAATACTGAAATGATTTTAACATAGATGGAAGACCGCGGCCAATCCGACGAAAAATCATTGATCTCTTGCTTTTTGATTATGGGAGGACTATTATTATAGCTACAAATCGGCGCGGGTATTATTCCCGCCTTTTTACCGATAGCCGGGAGGGGATATCTATGACAGACAAAAAGTTAAAGAAGATCGTGCTGAGCGCGCTGTTCGCGGCGCTCACTTGCGTAGCCACGATGGTCATACAGGTGCCGTCGCCGGCAAACGGGTACGTTAATTTGGGGGACGGAGTAGTTCTTCTCTCCGCATGGGTACTCGGTCCGGCGTACGGATCGCTTGCCGCGGGAATCGGCTCTATGTTTGCGGACATCTTCTCCGGCTACGCGCATTACGCACCCGGTACGTTCATAATAAAAGCGCTCACGGCACTTACGGCGTACTGCCTGCGGAGAACGCTTACAAAAATAAACGCGAAAAGCGCCGTTGCCGAGATTGTCGCAGGTGTTGCCGGCGAAGCGGTAATGGTGATAGGCTATTTCTTCTACGCGATGCTTTTTCTGCAGAGAGGGCTTGCCGCAGCGGCGAGTATACCGGGAAACGTTGTGCAGGGCGTGTTCGGTATTGCGATAGCCGTTTTAGTATATGAAATACTCAAAAAGTCGATAAATCTTGACGCTATAGCGGCGAAAAAATAGAGCTTCGGCAAGATTTTGCCGTGCAAGACGGCATGGTTTTACACCTGCGCGTAACAGGGCTTTTGGTGTAAAAATGCTTCGCGAAATTGTGCTCCCCACAGAGGACATGGCGGAGTAAAATCGCGGAATGTTATCCGTTCCGCGATTTAGTCTGTCGAGAAAGCCCTCAATAGACAGAGCCTCGCAAGAGTTCCCGCCTCCTTGTAGGCGGGAATAAAATTAAATCCGGTCATTTTTGAGGACATGTGCATCAAAAATGACTCTTCTCATGGCGTGACGGGCGACAATTTTGCGAAAATCGAGTCCGTCATGCCATGCAGTTTCTTTTTGTCGGAAAAGGCTTTGCCTTGTCCGACAAGCTCAATCGCGGAATGTTATTCATTCCGCGATTTTTTGCACGTTCTATTTTCCTGCGGACGCTGTTACGCCGATAAAAGCGGGGATCATGCTCTCACAGTCGAATATCATGTATACGAACGGGCGGTCGAGATGCACTGTTTTTATGCGGAAATCTTCTGTCATCGTAGCGCCGGTTTCGTTTACTTCGACGACGGTGGCTGCGCCTGCACGAGTGCCGCGTTCGCCGACCTCAATGAACGCCTTGTGGAGCACGCGGTTGATGTATATATTCCCCTCGCCGGTGCCGAGACCTGAAAAATCGGCGATAAACGGGTCAAACGCGTTTTTCATACCCATATCCGACAAAATTTTTTTCATATCGGCGGAATATTCGCACTGAAATTTCGGTATCGAGGCGTTTACAGTGTAATCGCCGGATACGCTTTCTGATATGATCTGCCGCAGCCCTTCGCCGTCGAGAGAGGCGATGTAATCGGAAACGGTAACGCCCTCATTGGGCAAAAGCGCGGCGAAAGCGTATTTGCCACCGGAATAGTATTTGATAAATCCGCTCGCAAGCTCGTCCTCAAGGTACGAGTACTCAGTGGAGTACATGAAATCGGCTGTCGTTTCCGTTCCGTCCTCGGCTGTAAAAACGCCTTCGCGGACGGCGTAATCAAAATAGATGTCCTGCCACTCGGCGTCGAACGCGACAGCGTTTATAAGATACATGACGGCATCCTCGGATATATCGCTTAAAATATCCTTTATCATCCCGTCGGTATTATCCTCTACCCATTTGTTGATATCTCTGAGGGTAGAGCCGTCAAACGGGGCTTTAAACGCGCCCGCGCCGTAAAAATCAGCGTTTGTCTGCAAAAAATTCCCATCCGCCGAAAAATTATCCGAGTCCCTGAACCAGATAGAATTTGCTATATCGAGCTTGTATTTATCGCCCTGCGGTAGCGACTGCATATACGCGCGGAGATACTCGTTGAGCTCGTTCATATCCATCCCGAAAACGCTCTCCATCTGCGATAGTGTCTCGCCGCCGGCACCGTTTGCCGTCATCGCCATAGCCATGAGCACCGATACGGGCGATATGACGGCGTTTTCGCTTCCACCCATGCAATTTTGCAGAAGCTTGACGGCAAAATCGGTCGCCGCTATCGTTCCATCACCCGCTACATCCACGTTCCCGCCGGATCTGACGGGCTTTATCCCATCCATAAGATCGACCGCATTTACAGATATTCCGCAGCCGGAGGCGGATAACATGATACATAGGACTAAAGCGAGACATATAATTGAAGTAAATAATCTTTTCATCATGATACGACTCCTTTAATTTTATTGTAATTGAGACGAAAAAAAGATGAAAAAGTCCCGGCTTTTAGAAGAGAGTATGAAAGTCCCTAAAAAGCACAAAATACCCCGGCGCACATCTGAACGTGCGCCGGGGTTTATGTACCGCTGCTTTTTATGCCATTTTAGCCTTGATATCGGACAGACGGTTGAGCGCCTCATACAGCGTCTCGTCCTTTTTGGCAAAATGCATGCGGACGATATTGTTTACGTCCTCCTTAAAGAACGACGTGCCGGGTACGCAGGCTACGCCGACTTTCCTCGCCATTTCTTCGCAGAATTCGACGTCGGACTGACCTTTTTTGAGGAACTGACCGATATTTGCAAGCACGAAATACGCGCCCTGCGGGTCTGTATATTCGATACCGATAGAATCGAGTCCCTCGGTAAACAGCGTCTTCATATGCAGGTAGTGCGCCGCAAACTCTTCGTAATAGCTGTCCGGCATCTCAAGTCCGGCGATAGCAGCTTCCATAAGCGGGGAAGCAGCGCCGACCGCATTGAAGTCGTGGAACTGCTTTATTTTATCCATTATCGGCTGCGGAGCAATAGCGTAGCCAAGCCTCCAGCCGGTGATAGAATATGTCTTAGACATCGAGCTGCACGATACCGTACGCTCCCACATGCCGGGAAGCGAGTTCATATAAACGTGCTTATGACCGGGGTAGATGATATGCTCGTACACCTCGTCCATAATAGCGTAAACATCGTACTTGATGCACAGGTCGGCGATCAGCCTCAGCTCGTCGTATGTAAAGACCTTGCCGCTCGGATTTGACGGGTTGCAGATGAGTATGGCTTTTATGCCTTGTTTGAACACGTCCTCAAGTACATCAGGATCAAAGTTGAACGCCGGCGGCACGAGCGGGATAAACAATGACTCGCAGTCTGCCATGATCGCCTGCGCGACGTAATTTTCGAAATACGGGGAGAACATAGCGATCTTATCGCCGGGATTTGTGAGCGCAAATATAGTGTCGACCATCGCCTCGGTCGAGCCGATCGTTACGACGATCTCCGTCTCC
>CALWWO010000023.1 GCA_944385265.1 uncultured Oscillospiraceae bacterium | reverse complement strand
AACGCCGAGGCTTTTTGCGTCCTCTGCCGTCAGCTTCATGCTCTCCGCCGCGATCTTTGCTTTGCCCGCATCTTTCCATAAAATACTTGCGCAGCCCTCTGGGGATATTACCGAATATACGGCATTTTGCAGCATCCATACACGGTCGGCGACCGCAAGTGCGAGCGCGCCGCCGCTTCCCCCCTCACCTACGAGAATCGAGATGATTGGTACGCACAGCGTAGACATCTCCATAAGGTTTTCGGCTATCGCCTGTCCCTGCCCGCGCTCTTCGGCGCCGATGCCACAATAAGCGCCTGACGTATCTACAAGGCAGAGCACCGGCCGGCCGAATTTCTCCGCCTGCTTCATAAGGCGTAGCGCTTTGCGGTATCCCTCGGGATTGGGCGCGCCGAAATTGCGGTACGCGCGCTCTTTTGCCGTACGCCCTTTTTCAATCGCAATAACGGTTACGCTCTGTCCGTTAAGTCTCGCTATCCCGCCGACTACCGCGGGGTCGTCGCCGTAGCGGCGGTCTCCGTGGAGTTCGATGAAATTGGTAAATATATTGTTTACATAGTCAAGCCCTGTCGGCCTTGAGCCGCTTCGAGCTTGTTTTACTCGTTCATAAGCCGAAATGCCCATACTCTACTCCCGTCCGTGCATCATCATAAGCTCCGCAAGCATCTTTTTTTGCTCTTTGCGGGGCACTATGATGTCAATAAATCCGTGATTCAACACAAATTCCGATTTCTGAAATTCCTTCGGCAGACTTTTTCTCGTTGTCTGCTCAATGACCCTCGCTCCGGCAAAACCGATCATTGCCCCCGGTTCTGCGAGGATTATATCCGCCTCCATCGCAAAGCTCGCCGTGACGCCGCCCGTTGTGGGATCGGTCAGGACAGCAATATACAAGAGACTCGCGTCGCTATGGCGCTTTACCGCGGCGCTTGTTTTCGCCATCTGCATGAGTGACAAAAGCCCCTCCTGCATGCGTGCGCCACCCGATACGGTGAAACCGATAACCGGCAGACGCATGCTCGTGGCGTATTCAAAAAGTGACGCTATCTTCTCGCCGACGGCGCTTCCCATGCTGCCCATCATAAAATACGGCTCCATCACAAACAGGCAGCAGCGCTGTCCGCCTATTTCCGCAACTCCGCATATGGCGGCCTCATCTTCGCCGCTCGCGGTGCAGACCGTCTCGATTTTTTCCCTGTATCCCGGAAAATTTATCGGATTTCCTGATTTTATATCTGAGTACATCTCCTTAAAGGTGTTTTTATCAGTTATCATTTTTATACGCTGGCGCGCCTTCATTCGGAAATGATGTCCGCACTGGCATACGAGGTCGTTTGCCCAGAGGCGGCTTATCGGTATATCCTTATGGCAGTTGGGGCAGTTCTTTTCCGGTTCGCCCTCATCCTGCTGCACGGGGGCCGCTGTCCGTCCGCCCTCTTCCAGCTTATTTTTCGGTTTTAGAAAATTAATCAAAGCCATTTTTTCACCTGTTACCCATAAACGTCAGGTCATATTTGCCTGATGTAAACCTCTCGTCGCTCACTATGCTGAGCTGCTCTTCTATATTCGTGTCTATGCCGTCTATCACAAGTTCGCAGAGGGCCGCGCGGATCTTTCGCAGCGCCTCTTCCCGTGTCTGGGCAAAAACTATCAGCTTGCCGAGAAGCGAGTCGTAATACGGCGACACTCCAAAGCCCGCTATAAGACTCGTGTCAAAACGTACCGACGGTCCGCCGGGAACGTGGAGCATGGAAAGCGTGCCGCAGTTTTGCGCGTTTATCCTGCATTCTATCGCCGACCCCTTAAGGCTTATATCCTCCTGATTAAAACTCAGCGGTATTCCGGCGGCGACGCGTATCTGCCACTTCACAAGATCTATGCCCGTGAGCATCTCCGTGACGCAGTGCTCCACCTGAAGGCGCACATTCATCTCCATAAACCAGAAATTTCCGCTCTCATCCAGTAAAAATTCAAGCGTGCCGACGCCCACATAGCCTATTTCCTTTACGGCATCGAGCGCGAGCTTTATTATTTCGTCCCTCTGCTCATCCGCGACGCCCGGTGACGGCGTCTCCTCTACCAGTTTCTGGTTGCGGCGCTGCAGGGAACAGTCTCTGTCGCCGAGGCAGACGGTATTTCCGAATTCATCGGCAAGTATCTGCAGCTCGACATGACGCGCCGGATATATATATTTCTCAATATACAAGCTCCCGTCGCCGAATGCGGCCAGTGCCTCGGCTGTTGCCTGATGATACGCGTCATCAAGTTCGTCTGCCGTCTGTATGAGCCGTATGCCGCGCCCGCCGCCGCCTGCGGCCGCTTTGAGCATTACGGGATAACCTATTTTAACGGCCTGTTTTTTCGCTTCTTCGGGTGACGAAACGGTTTTGCTCCCGGGGATCACGGAAAGCCCCGTGTTTTCAATTATCTCCTTGAGTCTCGCCTTATCGCTGAGTCTCTCCATATTTTCCGGGTCAGGCCCTATAAATACAAGCCCGTTTTTCCTGCACAGGCGTGCAAAATGCGCATTTTCCGACAAAAAACCGTATCCGGGATGTATCGCCTGTGCTCCGGATATTATCGCGGCGCTTATTATCTGATTTTCATTTAAATAGCTGTCCGTCGCCTCCGGCCCGCCGATACAGTAGCTTTGATCGGCAAGCGCCACATGGAGCGCGTTTTTGTCGGCCTCCGAATATACGGCGACCGTGGCGACGCCCATCTCCTTGCACGCCCTTATTATCCTGACTGCTATTTCACCGCGGTTTGCTATAAGTATTTTTGCAAACATACCTTCTACTCTCCCGTAATGGCAAAGGAAAACTCCGCCGTGACGCACACTCTGTCGCCGACCGACGCCGTCCCCTCCGCAAAGTAAAACGGGTGCTTTACCCTCTTGATGCGGCAGTTTGTTTCGATCACATCACCCGGTTTCACCGGTGAGCGGAATTTTACGTTATTCAGCCCCGTGTACACTGGTATTTTCCCATCCGTCATCTTATCCTGCATCAAAACGCACGCAGACTGCGCCAGTATCTCGCACAGTATGACGCCCGGAACGATCGGATTGCCCGGAAAATGCCCTCTCAGGAAAAATTCGTCTCCGCGCACGGTGTACCTGCCCACCGCGGCATCCCCGCGCTTTTCCGCCTCGTCGAGCAGCAGCATATCGTCCCTGTGGGGCAGTATCTTCATGATCTCTTCCCTGTTCACGAGATCACCTCCGTATACGGAACAGCTCTGTCCCGTACTCCACCACCTGGCCGTTGGCCACGCATATTTCGGAGAGTATTCCGTCCTCCTCCGCGGTGATCTCGTTCATGAGCTTCATTGCCTCTACTATACCGAGCACCTGTCCCTTTTTCACACTGACGCCTATCGACACATATGGCTCTGCATTTTCCGCCGGAGAGGCGTGGAACAC
>CALWWO010000022.1 GCA_944385265.1 uncultured Oscillospiraceae bacterium | reverse complement strand
GGGAGCGGGACCGGGCAACGGCACATTCGGCGGCATGGGTAAAAATATGATAGATGTTATTGTCGGAGATAAGTATGCCGCGGTTTGGGACACCGGTAACGGAGATATCGATCTCAAGGGGTATATTGAGCAGAATATTACGACAAAACCGCTTGTCGTATTCAATTCGCACGGGCATGTCGATCATGTGCGAGGCAACGCCCAGTTTGAAGAGGTCTGGATACACGAAGCAGACGCAGAATCGGCGCTCAAGGCAATGGATCCGTCGTTTGATATGATGGGGCACCCCTTCTGCGAGACGGTGAAGCAGGCAAAGGGCGGAAAACTGAGATTCGTTGAAGAGGGTCAGGTATTTGATCTCGGCGGGCGCACGCTTACTATCTATTTCCTTCCCGGGCATTCACTTGGCTGCATATGCGCGCTTGACAGCAAGTGCAAAGTACTGTTTTCCGGAGACGCAATTTTAAAACGCATAGGCGTCAGCGTGTTAAACAGGCACGAATTCAAAAAGCACCTTGAGAAGATAAAGAAAGTCGATTTTGACGTTATTTTTGGGGCGCACTGGGATATGCCGATGGATGTGGAGCAGGTAGACAGATTCATAAAGATATGCGATGAGTACGATCCGGACAAAACTGTAAAAATGATAAACACGCTTGGCGGGCACATATCGGAATCGTATCAGTACTATCTTGGTACAGATTTCGCCGATCCGGAATTTGCCTGCATAAACACGCGCGACCCGAAGTTTTTCTACGGCGAATAAAATAAAGGAGGATTGAATAATGGCTGAAAGAACAGTACATATAAAGATGTATGACGGCATATACCGTATAATAATCCCGGGATATGCAAAAATTTCCGGTCTTGAGGATGGGACGCTCGTCGGACTTGGAAAGCCTATGATCGATGTAGTTATCGGCGAGGATCGCGCGGCAGTTATCGATACAGGTTACGGCGAGCTTGACCTAAAGAGCTATATAGAAAAGAATATTACGGATAAACCGATCGTCTGCTTGAATACACACGGGCATGTTGATCACATTGGTGGGAACAGCCAATTTGGGGAAGCATGGATAGGATGGCGCGATATACCGCTCGCGGAAGCGACATATGCTCAGCTTGAGTCGCGCATGTGCGATGAGGTGCGCTCGTGCCCCAAGCCCAAATATCGCCCGCTGTACGGCGGAGAGATATTCGATCTCGGCGGACGTACTCTGCGGGTCGTGCCCATACCAGGTCATTCCTTCGGCTCTATGGGATATATAGACAGCAGGACAAAGGTGCTGTTTTCAGGAGATGCGGTGCTTAAAAGAATAATAGTAAATGACTCAGACGGCAAATTTGTAAAGCAATCTCTTCTAAATCTGAAAAAGGAGGATTTTCTTGAGATCCTCTGCGGGCACTGGATATGGCCTCTCGGACGCGATCAGGTAGACAGATTTATAAATCTCATCGATACCGGCTCTTCGCGTGAGCTTACGACGCTTGTCAATAATTTCGGCGATAGGGTGGTAAACTCGTATATGATAAATACGGGCAAGGATTTTTATGACCCCGAATTCTGCGCTATCGCTTTCATGGATCCCGATAAGTTTTTCGCCGGCAAATTTGAGCTGGGAGATAAGACGTCGCCTGTTATGATGGGCAAAAAAGATTAACTGGATATTTAAAAAAGTCCTCCGCCGGAGCTGTTCCGCCGGGGGACTTTTTGCGCGTTGCATATCGGAGAATGGAGTTTTTCTATTGACGAACAAGGTATAAAAAAGTAAAATATATTGGATGTGTTACTAAGGATTGTGAGGTAAATACCTGTGTATAAAGTGGGATTCGATAATGAGAAATATTTAAAAACTCAGTCTGAGCATATAAAGGAAAGGATAAAGCAATTCGGCGGCAAGCTCTATCTTGAATTTGGCGGTAAGCTGTTTGACGATTATCACGCATCGCGCGTGCTGCCAGGTTTTTCGCCGACCAGTAAGATAAATATGCTTCGGCAGCTCAAGGATCAGGCTGAAATCATAATAGTCATAAACGCCGCGGATATAGAGAAAAATAAAGTCCGCGGGGACCTCGGCATAACGTACGATCTGGACGTGCTCAGGCTTATAGACGCGTTCAGGGAGTACGGGCTTTATGTAGGAAGCGTCGTTTTGACATGCTATTCAGATCAGCTTACGGGGGCGCAGGCGTTTCAAAAGCGGCTTGAATCGCTCGGCGTTAAAGTATACCGCCATTATCCAATATCCGGGTATCCTTCGAATATCCCGCTTATACTCAGCGACGACGGCTATGGGAAAAACGAGTATATCGAGACGTCACGCTCGCTCGTTGTAGTTACGGCGCCCGGACCCGGCAGCGGAAAAATGGCGACATGTCTCAGCCAGCTTTATCATGACCATAAGCGCGGGATAAAGTCGGGATACGCGAAGTTTGAGACGTTCCCGATATGGAACCTTCCGCTCAGGCATCCTGTGAATTTGGCTTATGAGGCGGCGACTGCGGATTTGAATGACGTCAATATGATAGATCCGTACCATCTCGAGGCGTATGGGGAGCGGGCGGTGAATTATAACAGGGACGTCGATATTTTTCCGGTCATGCTCTCAATGTTCCAGGGGATATCGGGCTCATCGCCGTATAAATCGCCTACGGATATGGGTGTAAACATGGCTGGATACTGCATTTTTGATAATGACGCAGTCGAAGCAGCCTCAAAGCAAGAGATAATCCGCCGGTATTACGCCGCGATGGCGACGAAGGTCAAGGGTCTGTCCGACGGATCGGATGTCACCCGTATAGAATTTCTGATGAAAAGCATGGGTCTTACGACAGAGGACAGAGCGGTTACAACGGCATCGCTCAAGATAGAAGAGGAGACCGGAAAGCCGGCTGCGGCTATTGAGCTATGCGACGGACGTATAATAACGGGCAAAACGTCAAATTTGCTCGGCGCACTTTCGGCAATGCTGTTGAACGCGCTTAAAACTCTCGGTGGCATAAATGACGAGACGCATCTTATAGCGCCTCAGATAATAGAACCGGTGCAGGATTTGAAGGTAAATCATCTCGGCAATCACAATCCGCACCTGCATACGGACGAAATGCTCGTGGCGCTTTCAATCTGTGCGTCATTCGATCCTGTGGCTGAAAAGGCGATGCAGCAGCTTGAAAAACTGAAGAATGCAGAGGCCCATTCCACTGTTATTCTTTCGCCGGTAGACGAGTCGATAATGAAAAAACTCGGCGTCAATATTACATACGAGCCAAAGTATGAAACGCAAAAACTGTATCATAAGTGATCGGATATCGCAACGGAGGTGAGCCGCAATAATAAATAAAGCTCTTGACATGCGCATAGAAAATGGCACGCTTTTGCAGGCGTATATAATAAGCGGTCCGCAAGGCAGCGGGAAACATAAGCTCGCGCTGCGCATGGCGTCTTCAATGGTGTGCTCCGGCAGTGGGAAGAAGCCGTGTATGAAGTGCCCTGACTGCCGCAAAGCGCAGGAGGGTATACATCCTGATATTATAACGGTTACGTGCGCAGCTGATAAGAAAGAGATACTGGTAGATCAGATAAGAGAGATCGTTTCCTCCGCTGCAGTAATGCCAAATGACGCGGCTAAAAAAGTGTATATTATAGACGGAGCGGATAAAATGAACATAAGGGCGCAAAATGCTCTGCTCAAGATACTTGAAGAGCCGCCGACGTTTGTATCGTTTATTTTGATCGCCGAAAATTCCGGCGGGATAATAGAAACGATCCATTCCAGATGTATCGAAATAAAGCTCAGTTCGCCGGAGAATAACGGTCCGGCAGATCTTGATACCGCATCTGAATACGCAAAGGAAGTTATGGATGTGGTCCGGAATGGCACGCCGCTTGGAATATGCGAGCTGATATTAAAGGCGGAGAAGCTTGATAAGAATATTTTTTCAGAATTCATTGAAAGGGGCAGGGCTGAGGCGATAAAACGGATGAAAGATGTGCTCTCGGCGGAACGCGAGATGAGTATGTACGCGGATATTGCGCGTGTATTCGAGAAATGCCGTGAATATGTCGATTTTAACGTCAGCAACGGACATATCTGCGGACTTCTCATGGCGTCGCTGATAGGACTGCAAGATAAGAAATGAGGAAAATGAATTGACAGAAGTAGTAAGTGTACATTTTAAAAATAAAGGTAAAGTGTATTATTTTGACCCTGCGGGCATCAAGGTGAAAAAAGGCGACTCAGTCGTGGTAGAGACGTCAAAGGGACTTGAATATGCAGAGTGTACGCAAGAAAACCATATGGTAGAAGATAAGGCGCTCGTTTTGCCTCTCCGTCCTGTCGTGCGTCTTGCGACGCCGGCGGATGATGCGAGAGCAGAGGAAAACCGGCGGAAAGAGACAGAGGCTTTTGCAATATGCAATGAGAAAATAGCAAAACACAATCTCGATATGAAGCTGATAGACGTGGAGTATAATTTCGAGGGGACAAAAATACTATTTTTCTTCACCTCGGACGGCAGAGTGGATTTCAGAGATCTCGTAAAGGATCTGGCGTCGATATTCAAGACGCGGATAGAGCTGCGTCAAATCGGTGTGCGGGACGAAGCGCGGATGCTGAACGGACTGGGAATATGTGGTAGACCGTTCTGCTGCGCGCAGTTTTTAGACGATTTCCAGCCTGTGTCGATAAAAATGGCAAAGACGCAGGGACTGTCGCTGAATCCGGCAAAGATTTCAGGTACCTGCGGGCGGCTTATGTGTTGCCTGAAGTATGAGCAGGAGGCATATGAGGAGCTTGTGAAGGACGTGCCGAAGGCGGACTCATTTGTGGATACGCCGCTTGGAAAAGGTATGGTGACGGACGTAAATCTTCTCCGTAAAAAAGTGAGAGTAAGGCTTGAAGATCAGACAGATACCGCTATCAAGACATTTGATGCGGCGGAAGTGACCGTTATAGGCGGAAAAGCGGCAAGAGCGGAATATCTTGCTGCGAAGGCAGAGGGCAAATTGGAGGAATACGAGAAGGGCAGGGGACTGACAAGCTCTACCGCCAAAAAGACCGCTGTAAACAGCGATGAGCAGCAAATGACTGCAGAGAATGGTATGACGGAAACAGACGCTATGTCAGAAAAGAGTGGAGAGCCGTCTGGAGTATCAGAGGAAAAAACAGAGAGCCTTAAGAAGGAAGAAAATTCGGCAAGGGACGGCAGCTAAGATAAAGGAAAAAGCTCTGCTTCCCAAGGAGAACAGAAGCCGAAAAAGAGAAGAAGACAGTACCGTAAGCCGAAGCAGCAACAGAACAAGCAGGGCGCGGAGAAAAGAGACGCTCCAAATAACGACGGTGCCAGGGAACAGGGAAATGACCGTCAATTCAGACAGGAGCGCAGAAAAAATCAGCCGACAGGCGCTCAGCAGAATAAGAAGGCGCCTCAACAAAATGCGGGCGCCGGCGGCGATGAAAAACCCACACAGAAGCGGACGTTCCGTTACCGAAAATTCAGAAATAGTAAAAAAGAGGATCAGGCGCCAAAGCAGCAGTAAAGCTGATAAGCGCATCTAACGATCCGGCAAAATACAACGGCAGTCGTTTTGGACGGTATAAAAAAGGGACCAGACGGCTTCCACGGAATAAAAGAAAGAACAACAGAAGATGAAATACAGTTTTTACGCATTTATATCCAGGATGAAGAATATAAACAGATGGGCTCTTATGCGTAACAGCAGCGCAGAGAATGTTCAGGAACATTCGCATATGGTCGCGGTGCTGGCACATGGGCTTGCCGTCATAAGCCGCGAGGTGTTCGGTAAAGACGCAGATCCCGACAAGGCGGCGTCTGCCGCGCTATTTCATGATGCGACAGAGATAATTACAGGCGATATGCCGACGCCTGTGAAATATTACAGCACATCGATAAACGCTGCGTACAGAGAAATAGAACATCTCGCAGAGGAAAATCTTCTCGCCACGCTGCCTAAGGAGATGCGCGGCGAGTATGAGAAGGTAATGCGCTGCGATGAAAATACAAAGCGGTATGTGAAGGCGGCTGATACGCTTGCCGCATATATAAAATGTGTGGAGGAGCTTCGCGCCGGCAACAAGGAATTTGTGCTGGCAGAGAGGCAGACGCACGAAAAACTGGAAAAAATGAATATGCCGGAGGTAGACTATTTTATGGAGTATTTCATGCCCTCGTTCGAGCTTACGCTGGATGAACTGAACAGAGGCAATACTATGCTGTAGTAAAAAATTCACACCGCCTGTGCAGCTTTACAGGGATTTTCCCGTATGAGTTGCACAGGCGGAATTTTTGTCTGCAATAATGACTATAAAGACTGTTAAAATTTCTTTATATTCAGGGAGTTTTAATAGAATTTTACTATAGTTTACATTATATTAAAAATAGCCGTTAGCAAAAAAAGTGTTGACAACGCATAGCTTTTGGCGTAAAAATATATAATGGGATGGGATTTTTGAGCTTTATAGGTGGTTATAAAAAATTTTTATAAGGAGGTCCCAAAATGGAACAACAGTTGTCACTCTTTTACGGGCTGTCTTTCCTAACGGCTGCCATAGCGTTTGCATTTGCCGTTTATCTGTATCTGTGGGTAAAACGGCAACCTACTACTAATAAGCGCATCAATGAAGTGGCTGCCCTTATTCGTGAAGGCGCCAATACGTTCATGCGCCGCGAGTATAAAATACTCGCAATTTTCGCCGGTGTCATCGCCGTGCTCATCCTGCTGTTTTTACCCTCGCCGATCTGGAATGGTGACGCGATGGATAATGTGGCGATGGCTCTCTCGTATATCGCGGGTACGACATTGTCCGCGATCGCCGGCAAAATCGGTATCATTGTAGCTAGTCTGTCGAACGGCAGGGCTGCGGAAGGCGCTCAGAAGGGCATAAAGCCTGCTTTTCTGATCGGTTTCCGCGGCGGCTCCGTCATGGGTCTTATCGTGGTCGGCTGCGCTATTTTTGGCGTTGCCGGTGTCCTTATGCTTGTAGAGGATACTTCGATTTTGCTCGGATTTTCATTCGGTGCCAGCTCTCTTGCACTTTTTGCCAAGGCGGGCGGCGGCGTATTCACAAAGACTGCCGACGTCTCTGCTGACCTGACCGGAAAAGTTGAGCTTGGAATCGCCGAGGACGATCCGCGTAACCCTGCTGTTATCGCTGATAATGTCGGCGACAATGTCGGCGACGTTGCTGGTATGGGCGCAGATCTGTTCGACTCTAACGTAGCGGCAATGGCTTCCGCACTTGTTCTTGCGCAGACTCTCAGCGGCGGCGAGTACAATACTATGTCCATGGTGTTCTGCTATTCGTTCTTGGGCTTGCTCGCGTCCATTATCGGTATCGCAACTGCGCGTATCGGCAAGAACGGCAACCCGACGAACGCGCTCAACTCATCGACATATGTCACCACCGGCATTTATATGGTTCTTACGGCTATCGCTACATGGTATTTCCCCGGCTTCTCATGGCGTATATGGGGCGCTGCCACGGTAGGTCTTCTGGTCGGAGTTATAATCGGTATAGCTACCGACTATTTCACGGACGATTCCAAGCCGATCGTTCAAAAAACAGCCCACGCTTCCGCTTCAGGTCCTGCGTTTACCGTTCTCTCAGGCGTATCCTATGGTTTTATCTCCTGCCTGCCAGCTATGGTAGGTATCGCGGTTTCTGCGCTTCTTGCATATAATATCTGCGACCCTATGGGAGAGGGATATGCACTTTTCGGGATCGCGATGTCAGCTGTCGGTATGCTCTCGATCGTCGGAATGATTATTTCCAACGACGCGTACGGACCTATCGTCGACAATGCGAGAGGACTTGCTGAGATGGGCGGCTTGGGAGAAGAAACAATCCGCATAGCCGATGAACTGGACAGCGCCGGCAATACGGTAAAAGCCGTTACAAAAGGTTTCTCCATCGGCGCTGCAGGGCTTACCGTCATCTCCCTTCTGGGCGCATTCATGTCCGAGGCAAATGCTGCTCTTGCAGAGGCTGGTAAGGAGATCATACTTGGCTTTGATATAATGGATCCGACCGTATTTTTCGGTATCCTTATAGGCGCGGCTATACCTGCTGTGTTCTCTGCCATGCTTATACTCGGCGTTGATAAAAACGCTCAGCGCATGGTAGCGGAGATCCATCGTCAGTTTAATACTATCAAAGGTCTTCGTGAAGGCGATCCAAATGTGCATCCCGAATATGGCAAATGTATCGATATCGCGACCACCGGCGCTCTTCGTGAGCTCATTCCGGCAGGTCTCGTTACGATAATTGCCACGATAGTTGTCGGTCTTATCGGCGGCATCAAGGCTGTCGGCGGTTTCCTGCTTGGAAATATAGTAAGCGGTCTGCTGCTGGCTCTGTTCATGTCGAATGCCGGCGGTCTGTGGGATAACTCAAAGAAATATATCGAAGCGGGCAACGAGGGAGGAAAAGGAAGCGAAGCCCACAAAGCCGCCGTTATAGGCGACACTGTAGGCGATCCTTTCAAAGATACTGCAGGACCTTCTATAAATACTCAGATCACAGTAGTATCGCTTGTTGCATCCCTTCTTGTACCGCTCTTCGTCGCGTTCTCGCTGTTTAGCTGATAAACGCTAATGAGAGAAATAGAATGAGTAAACCTTTCAATGTCTTGTTTTAAGGATTTACGATTTTATAAAACCATCCTATAAGCTGTAAAAATAAACGCCCTGTTCTGTCTGCTGAATATTTCGGCAGCCGGAATGGGGCGTTTTTATTTTATATAGCATTGTCACGTGCAGTCCTGTTGCACATTGTGTCACCAAATATTTTATTAAGCTCCACCTTGCCGTACAGCATTTTCGATAAATCCTGTTTTTCGGCGAGATCTATTTTTTACAATATGGCAGTTTAGTTTTTAATATAAGCAAATAAGCCAATGCCTGCTCTTACGCATAGAAATTTTTAGCACATAAGAGTAGGTATTTTTTGAAACTTCATCGGTAAAAGGTGAAAAATTTAAGCAGTTCTTCTCCTAAAACAGGTTTTTTCAATATTTTCCATACCGCTCAAAGCGCCTGTATAAAGCTTGAAAATTTAAACGCCAAGCAGCATGGAAGCGACTGAGAAGTAAATTAGAAGAGACAGCGCATCAACGATAGTGGTTATAAACGGACTTGCCATAACGGCGGGATCGAAGCCTATCTTTTTTGCCAACATCGGCAGTATTGCGCCGACGATTTTTGCGACTAAAACGGTAAACGCAAGCGTAATGCAAACGACGGCAGCGATGATAGTGCTCACTCTGTCTATGAGTAAAAGCTTGACAAAATTGCATACCGCAAGTGTGATCGCCACAAGCAGAGCTACGCGAAATTCCTTCCATATGACCTTAAAAATATCGGAAAAGTTAAGCTCATTCAGCGATATCCCACGTATGACCGTAACTGAAGTCTGACTTCCGGAATTACCGCCCGTATCCATCAGCATCGGTATAAATGCGGTCAGGACGACATACATGGAGAGCGCGTCTTCAAAATGTGTGATAATAGAGCCGGTAAACGTAGCCGATATCATCAGTATTAAAAGCCATGGTATGCGGCTCTTCCAAATCTCAAAGACAGACGTTTTCAGATATGGTTTGTCCGTCGGCGTAATAGCCGCCATGATCTCCATATCCTCTGTCGCCTCATCCTGGATAACGTCAATAACGTCATCGACAGTGACGATACCGACAAGCCTCCCCTCGCTGTCAACAACGGGCATCGTCATAAAATTATATTTTGCGAACATCTGCGCCACGGACTCCTGATCCTCCGTCGTGTGGACAGAGATCACGTTTTTGTCCATTAGATCTCCGATAAGACTCCTCTCATCGGCTAAAATGATCGTCCGTATGGTGATTGTGCCTGTAAGATGCCTTCCCGAATCTGTAACGAAGCAGGTATCGATTGTTTCCCTGTCGATACCGACGCGTCGTATGCGCTGTATGGCGTCAGTGACCGTCATCGTAGGCGAAAGGCTTACAAATTCGGTAGTCATAATGCTTCCGGCGCTGTCTTCCGGATACTTTAACATCTCGTTTATCATGGCGCGCGTCTCCGGCGCCGCCTGTGAAAGTATCCTCTTAACGACGTTTGCCGGCATTTCCTCAACGATATCGACAGCGTCATCAAGATAGAGCTCGTCCACAATGTCCTTGAGCTCATTGTCGGAAAATCCTCGGATAAGCATTTCCTGAAGATCATTGTCCATTTCAACAAAGGTTTCTGCGGCAAGCTCCTTCGGCAAAAGCCTGAAAATAAGGGCTATCTTATCTTTGGGCAGGCGGTCAAATAAAATTGCCAAATCTGCCGGATTTATTGTCGTAAGGATATCGCGCAGGCTGTTGAATCTCTTAGCGGAGAGAAGCGTTTCAATGGTATTTTCAAAAGTTGTTGTTATTTCAGCCATAAAAAAACCTCCTGTCTTAGTTTGTCAAAGCCACGGAAAAATACGCGGCAGAACATATCAGACAGGAGAAAACGCATAAATATACAGTAGGTCAACAAAATGTAGAAAGGGAAATGGGCGCACCTCGACTACGGCGCGTTTCCGACTGTCTGAATAAAATACTTCGGCCTTTTGTGCCGCTATTGCCACCGGCGTCCATTATTTCACCTCCAACAATGATATACAACCTTGACAATATACATTTTAATTGATGCGTTTTTTGTTGTCAACAGATATTACGAACAGAAAAAGTTCGGGTGTTGAGTGAATTTAGCGCTAAAAAAATACATATATTTAAAATGTCGAAAAAATTAAAAACAGTTGACATTAACTAGGAAATATTTTATAATCTTTTTAATAGATGCGACAGCAACTAAAAACATTATTATCAAAGGAGGCAAATTAAGAAATGGGTAATTTGTTAGCGGGCGCTGCTATGCGCAAGATCACGCCGAGTATGGACCTTATCAAAAGAGTAAGCGATGAAGTCGGCGGCGACAATGGCTACGACGGTATACATGAGGATATATATCTTCGTGCTATCGTTCTGTCGGACGGTGAAAAGAGAGTACTTCTTTCAAGCTCCGATATGGTGAGATTTCCTGGGCAGTATAAGATGAACAAACGCCTTCAGAAAGAGTACGGTATTGAGCCGGAAGGATGCCTGCTTGCGTGCACGCATAACCACGAGGGTATTTTTGCCGGATTTCCGGAGGATGAAGACGATCCAAGCTTTAGAGATCCACGCCCTGTAACCCCGGCAGTACTGGAATATGCGAATTTTGTGCACGACATGATGTCCGAAGCAGTCGGCGAGGCTATCGAGAAATTACAGCCGGCGCGCATAGGCGTAAACAAAGGCATGAGCTACATAAATGCCTGCCGCGATTTACCCACACCGTGCGGCGGTATACAGCTTAATAATTTCCATGGTCCATCCGACCATGAGCTGATTGTCATTAAGGTCGAAAGCCTTGAAGGCGAGACGATCGCTATGCTTGTAAATCATGCAACACACTCTAACGCCCTTGTCTGGAACGTGTACGACAGATCGTACCCGAAGATCGGCGCCGACGTCGGCGGAGGCGTGAGCCGGTTTGTAGAGCGTGCGCATAAAAATAAATTCCCGTGCTTATGGGTTATCGGCGCAGCCGGAGACCAGAACCCGATAGTGAGAAGCACATGGCGGAACATAGAGGTTGATGACGACGGCAATTTCGATTGGATACAGCGTGTGTTCAACTGGGAGGACAATTACTGGAAGATGAAGGCGCTGTGCGCCACTCAGGGACTTGAGGTGCTTGAGCTCGAAAAGAATATGACCGATTTCACGGATGAGTTCAGCTTTGCAGGTGCGGAGACCTCACGGCAGGAGGCGACGCGTCAGAGCTATGCAAGCCTTGGTCTGTATTTTGAGCGCAGCTTTGGTCCTAATGTAATAAAGCAGATACTTCCGGGAGAGCGTCCGGAGCCTGTCCCGCACGAGAAACCGTTTATTACACATATATTCCACCTGTTCCAGGTCTGCGGCATAGGGTTTGCAGGCGCAAACTGCGAGCCGTATACGCGCCTCGGTATGATGGTCAAGGATATGATGCCGTGTAAGACCACGGTGTTCAGCGAACTGTGCTACGGCGGAATAGGATATGTGCCGGACGCAGAAGGAGAAAAAACAAACGGGTTTGGTACCTGCCTTTCAAACTGCCGCAGCGGTGCTGAGACCGAGGAGTGCTATATCGACGGCTTTAAGGAATTGAGGAAAAAGGTCTTCGGTGAGTAAGATAGTCATACGATGGTGAGTAAGGTAGTCATATTATATTTGTTACTGTGTTATTGTGAGATGAAGAGTAAAAAGTGATTAAATTGAAAGGAAAATATATATGAAAAAACACAGCAATAGATTATTGG
>CALWWO010000021.1 GCA_944385265.1 uncultured Oscillospiraceae bacterium | reverse complement strand
CAATTCGGCAGAGCAAAATTTTAAATTGATGAGTTGGGCGGACAAGCTGTCCGCTCAACGTGTTTATAGAGAATTTATTGTTATGAAAAAAGTAAAGCTGTCAAAAAGGCTGCAAACAATCGCCGGTTTCGTGAAGGATGGCGCGGGAGTTATAGACGTCGGCACAGACCACGGATATATTCCGATTTTTTTGGCGCAGCAGGGATATCCGGGTAGAATTTATGCCTCAGATATAAAGAAAGGACCGCTTTCCAGGGCAAAGCGATTTGCTGCGGAATACGGCGTTGCAAATAGTATAGAGTTTGTGCTGTCTGACGGGCTTTCTTTCAGCAATGGCAACGGCGTAGACACTATAGTTATTGCCGGTATGGGCGGCGAAAATATCGCGCAGATATTAGAAGCGACCCCGTGGATAGATAAGACTTTTCATCTCATATTACAGCCGCAGTCAAAGATAGCAGAGCTTGCAAACTGGCTTGATAATAACGGATTTGCAATACAGGATGAGACGCTCGTAAAAGACGCGGGACGTATATATCCCGTCATGTCCGTGAAAAAGGGACGGAGCAGAGCGCCGTTTACGTGTGCCGAAATGTATGTAGACAGGATACTGCTTGGAAAACGAGATCCGTTGCTGCCCGAATATCTTGATAGGCTCATAAAAAAGCTTGAACGCGAAATGGCAAGCAAAGAAAAAGGTAAAAATGTAAAATCTAATGAGTTGTATCATCTTAAATCTGCTCTTGGCGGGCTTAGTAAAATGCTGGAGGAAACGTGCAAATGGTAACGGTAAAAGATATATTTGATTATTTAAATGAATTAGCTCCCGTCTCCACAAAAATGGATTTCGACAATGTTGGATTGCTTGTCGGCAGGGAAGAGAGCAGTGTAAAAAAAGTGCTCGTCGCTCTGGATATCACGGACAGTGTAATAGAAGAGGCAGCCCAAAAAGGGGCGCAGCTCGTGGTATCTCATCATCCGTTGTTTTTCTCGCTTAAAAGCGTTAAATATTCGGAGCCGGTCGGTAAAAAAATTATAGAGCTGATCGAAAACAATATATCAGCCGTATGTATGCACACAAATCTCGATATGGCAAAATGCGGTGTGAACACATGCCTTGCCAAAGCTGTCGGGATAGCGGATCCACAGTTTCTCATAGACGAAGGGGTAAACGAGCGCGGGGAGCGTTACGGTCTCGGCTGCTTAGGCGAGCTTGAAAAGCCGGCTAAGCTTGCGGATTATCTCAAATACGTAAAGAAGTCGCTAAACGCAAACGGTCTGCGTTTTTACGATGCAGGACGGAATGTGGAGAAAGTGGCTGTACTCGGCGGCTCCGGCGGAAGCGAGCTTGACGCGGCGCGCGATATGGGCTGCGATACGTATATAACGGCAGACGTCAAATACGATGTGTTTTTGAGAGCGGCGGAGTACGGAATAAATCTTATAGACGGAGGGCATTTCTGCACTGAAAATGTAGTGACCGAAATGCTTGCCGGCGCTTTGCGAAATAAGTTTAAAGACGTACTGGTAGAAAGATCTGAAAGACACCGACAGATAGACAGCTTTATGTGATAAAGGATAAGTTATATTTAATGATAACGGAGGGCGTTTGAATGATTTTGGCTATTGATGTTGGCAATACGAACATTGTCATGGGATGTATGGAGGGTGGCGAGATAAAGAGCATCTCGCGGCTCGCAACGAACAGATTAAAGACGGATTACGAATACGCTGTGGATATAAAGCAGATACTGGAATTTGACAGAATAGACGCTTCGAATTTTGAGGGGACGATAATTTCCTCGGTGGTCCCTCCTATAACAGATACGCTGAATTCCGCCATAAAAATGCTAACAGGGCATAACAGCATAATTGTGGGCGCAGGTATAAAGACCGGCGTCAATATAGCGATCGACAATCCCGCTCAGCTTGGAAGCGACCTTCTTGTGGCTGCGGTCGCCGCTATTAATGAGTATAAGCCGCCTCTAATACTTTTGGATATGGGTACTGCGACGACTTTTACAGCTATTGACGGCAAAGCGAATATCCGCGGCGGAGCTATTGTTCCGGGTGTGGGGATTTCGATGGACGCGCTGGTGAGCGGAACTTCCCAGCTTCCTAAAATTTCGATTGAAGCGCCGCGGTACTGCATCGGCTCCAATACGATAGACAGCATGAAAAGCGGGTGCGTTTTTGCGACGGCTTCGATGATCGACGGGATGATAGACAGGATATCCGAAGAGCTTGAGGGAGACGTCACAGTTATCGCCACCGGCGGATTGGCTGGTAAAATAATCCCATACTGCAGAAAAAAGATTATTGAAGACGGCGACCTTCTTTTAAAAGGACTTGCTATCATATACGCAAAAAATAAACATAAATAAAGCGGGGGGGGCTTACCGGAAGCTAAGTGGTAAGCCCTTTTTGCTTTTATCGCGTTTTCATCACAGCGTATGACTGTTTACGATACCGGAGCCTTTTCGTAAAGCGGCAAAAACATTCAGTAATGATTGCTGGAATAAAACGCAGGTATAGACAGGATGCGGATTGAAAAACAGGAGAAAATGTGTTACCATTACAAAAAATACTGCATTGAGATGCGGGGAAGAACGTACCCGCTTTAAGCTTTGATTTTATTTATACTGTGAAAGGATTTTTGCTATGTGTGGAATAGTAGGATTTACCGGTCAGCAGGAAGCTGCTCAGATATTGCTTGAGGGGCTTAAAAAGCTGGAGTACCGTGGATATGACTCCGCAGGGATAGCCGTATTACAGGGTAATAAAATATCGATGATAAAAACATCAGGCAAAATAGCAAATCTGTGCGAGAAAACGCAGGACGGGAAGCTGCTTCCGGGATTTGCCGGCATAGGGCATACAAGATGGGCGACGCATGGGGCGCCGACTGATATAAACGCGCATCCCCATATGAGCAATGATGGAAAATTTGCGATCGTACATAACGGGATTATCGAAAATTACGCCGTTTTAAGAGAGGAACTTATTGAAAAAGGCTTTGAATTTAAAAGTGAAACGGATACAGAGGTGATAGTGCACCTTCTTTCCATGTATTATAACGGCGATTTGAAGGAAGCTGTTATGAAAACGACGGCGCGGCTTGAGGGAAGCTATGCCCTTGGCGTTATCTGCGCCGACTATCCCGATCATATAGTCGCCACAAGGCAGTTTTCTCCGCTTATACTGGGCGTTGGCGTCGGTGAAAATTATTTTGCCTCTGACGTTACGGCACTGGTTATACACACGAAAAATGTTATTTATCTTGAGGATGGGGAAGTCGCCGATATCACGCCGGATGAGATAAAAGTCTATGGAGCGACAGGCAGACCCGTTAAAAAAGAGATATCAAGGATACAGTGGGATATGGAAGCGGCTGAAAAAGGCGGATATGAGCATTTCATGCTCAAAGAGATAATCGAGCAGCCGCGCGCCCTGAAGTCGACAATCGAGCCGAGAATCAAAAACGACAAGGTTGTGCTTGACGAGCTGGAACTCACTGATGAAGAGATCAGATCTATCAATAAAATAGTAATAACTGCATGCGGCTCGGCTTACTATGCGGGTTTCGCCGCTAAATATGTGTTGGAAAAACTTACTCGCATCCCTGTGTCGATGGAGCTGGCGAGTGAACTTCGTTACAGCGACCCGATAGTTGATGAAAAGACGCTTCTTATAGTTATATCGCAGTCGGGCGAAACAGCAGATACCATTTCAGCTCTGGAGGAGGCGAAGGCACGGGGAGCGAAAATACTGGCGATAGTAAACGTCGTCGGCAGCAGGATATCAAAGCTCGCGGATAATGTTATCTACACGTGGGCAGGACCAGAGATCGCAGTGGCTACGACAAAAGGGTATACTACGCAGGTGGCAGTAATGTATCTTTTTGCCGTTTACGCGGCAAAACGGCTCGGGCGCATAAGTGATGATGAGGAAGCCCGCATGACGAAAGAGATAATGAAAATCCCGCAGCAGATACAGCGCGCAATAGATTTAAACCCTCAGTTACCGGCGCTTGCAAAAGAGTATCACGACAATAAATCACTGTTTTTCATCGGCAGAAATGTGGATTACGCAGTATGTCTTGAGGGCTCATTGAAACTGAAGGAGATTTCGTATCTCCATTCAGAGGCGTATGCCGCCGGAGAGCTAAAGCACGGCACAATAGCACTTATAGAGGAAAACAGCCCTGTAATAGCTTTGTCCTGTTATGAGCCGCTTTTTGATAAGATGATGAGCAATATCGAAGAGGTAAAGGCGCGCGGTGCAAGGGTACTGGGCGTAACTGTTGAGGGACATAATAGAATAGTCAGAGAGGCAGACGACGTGATATTCGTACCGAAGACCGATCCGCTTTTTAGCGTACCTTCAGAGGTGATACCGCTCCAACTGTTTGCGTATTACGTAGCTAAAGAAAACGGCTGCGATATCGATAAGCCTCGTAATCTGGCAAAATCAGTTACGGTCGAGTAGCGACAAAACGGAGTATAATAGTATAATATAACGGCTGCCTTAAAGACTGAAAGCTATAAAAAGCACTTTCTGGCAGTATCAAGAAAAATGCGGGAAATTTTTCCCGCATTTTTTATCGCAGTAAAATGGCGTACCGCTATAAAAATATCGAAAATATACCGTCAATTCTATGGCAAGTGGTTATACGAATGATTTGGCAGTCTCAGACACGAAAATTGTTGTTTTGGAGTATTTTCCTGTTCTTTTGGAGCAGATACGAAAATTATAAAATGGTATCCTTATACAGGACTTTGAAAGTAACGGTTATTTTAAGCGTTAGTTAGCTTAAGCTAACTAACCTGCGGGAGGTGGCGCCATGTCAGAGGAACTAATAGTCCGGCACTGTGCGCCAACGCTTGCCGGAATGAAAACAGGGAGTATGTTTAACTGCCCGTTTAAAGACAGTGCGGAAATGCAAAATAGCATTCGCAGATTAAACAGACTTCTTGGCAAAAAAGGTTTACGAGTGCTTCCTCTGCAATATCGGAACAATCGCGCGTTAGTTTACATCTACCGTCCGGCGCGGCTGTCCTGCGATCTACAGGACAGCACGGCGTACAGATTGCTTTATGAGCGCGGTTATAATATGGAAACGCCGGGGCAGTGTGTCGCTCATCTGCGAAAACGGCTTTGCGAGTGCAAAGAATTCCCGCATGAGGTCGGGCTGTTTCTCGGATATCCTCCTGAGGATGTCCTCGGGTTTATCGAGAACAGAGCGGGCGGGTGTAAATGCGTCGGCTGCTGGAAAGTTTACGGCGATGTGGAGAGCGCGCAAAAAATTTTTGCAAAATATAAGAAATGTACCGACGTTTATTGCGCGCAGCTTGCGCAGGGTAAATCTATCGAACGGCTTACTGTAGCCGGATAAGATGGTATATATTTATTTTAATGAAAGGTTGGATACAGCATTGGGAAAAACAGCGATTGTTTATTGGAGCGGAACAGGCAATACTGAAGCAATGGCGAACGCCGTAGCCGAGGGTGTAAAAGAAGCGGGCGCGGAGGCAGTCCTGCTTACTGCTGCTGAATTTGACGTATCTATGATGGATTCCTTCGACTCCATTGCTTTCGGCTGCCCGTCCATGGGCGCCGAGGAGTTGGAAGAGAGTGAATTTGCTCCCATGTTTGAAGCGTGTGAGCCAAAGCTCTCCGGAAAAAAGATTGTTCTGTTTGGATCTTATGGCTGGGGCGACGGAGAATGGATGCGAAACTGGGAGGAAACCTGTAAAGGCGATGGCGCGATATTGGCGTGCGATTCCGTGATCTGCAACGAAGCGCCGGACGATGGCGCGCTTGATTCGTGCAGAGCACTTGGAAAAGCATTGACATAACACTCCTCTAAAATACGGGCGCACGTAATACCGGCGTGTGCCCGTATTTTTTGCACAGCCGGTAATGCCGTCCTTAGTAAGCAGAGCCACATAACAACGACCGCTGCAAGTGATATGCAATATAAAAACGGCACAACCCGTGGGTTGCGCCGTTTGTTTAAATACAAATTTTTCTCGAGGAGCAAATGATATCAAGCAGCTACGGCGAGGCAATTACCGCTTAAAGCGAACGTCTAAGTTGGTTCCGCGCTGACGGAACTTTCTGACGAAGTTGCAGGCGGCTCAGCCTCAGGCTCGTCTGAAGAGCTCGTCGGAGGAGTCTCCGGCTGCTCGGGATCAGGATCTGGTTGTGGATCAGGCTGCGGCTCAGGTTCCGGCTCAGGCTCTGGCTCGCCAACGGTATATACGAATTCAAGCACGTTAAGCTCTGTATGGACGCATATCGTACAACTTATCGTATTCCCGGATGCTGTGCGTGGATTCGGCCAGGTGTAATCGGGATTATTGCTGTCGACCTCGATATCGAGCTTTGCGTCGAGATTTACTTCTTTAAACGTGTAGCCTTCAATCTCCGGTGCAGATACAGTGACTGTTGTTCCCTCGAGACCCATTTCAGTCGTTTCTGAGAGAACTACGCCTGTATCCGTTACGCAGCGGACAGTGTATTCACGTTCTCTATCTACGCCGGCAACAGGAGTGAGGTAGGTAGAGGCAGGGGTTGAAAAGTCCTTATATTCAAGACCTGCATGGATCTGACTCATAATCTTTCTAAACGTCTGCGCCGACGGATTACCGGACCAGCTTATGCTTGTAGGCATATCGTATCCCGTCCATACTGCGGCGACATAATACGGCGTAAAGCCGCAGAACCATCTGTCGACGCTGCTGCCGGCGGTACCTGTTTTACCGGCGACAGGCATACCTGAGAAGTTAGCCTCAGTACCGGTGCCGTATGAAACAGCGTTACGCAGAAGCCGTGTCATCCAATAGGCCGTCGTGTCGCTTATAGCGGTGTTCGTTTCGGATTCGTTATTGTAAATAAGCTCTCCGTCCGACGAGTATATTTCGGTATAAAGCTTTGTCTCGGTATATATGCCGTTGTTTGGGAAAATGCAAAATGCGGCTGCCATTTCTCGAACGGTGACGCCGTAGTACGTTGCGCCAAGCCCAAGCGGGGCATAGTCGCAGTCCTGTTCGACAAGAGTAGAAAAATGCAGCTTTTCTACCATGTGGTTATACGCATACGAAGGAGTGACCATATCTATAAGCTGTACCGCAACAGTGTTTATAGAGCTTGTGAGAGCTTCTGAAATCGTAACGATACCTCTATAGCTCCTGTTGTCGTTTCTCGGCAGCCAGTCCGGCTTACCCTCAAGATGTACAAGGTCGCTGTCCTCAATATAAGTATCGGGCGTGACGTACCCAAGTTCTATTGCAAGCGAGTACGCGGAAAGCGGTTTTATAGAAGAACCTGGCGATCTCTCTGTCTGCGTTGCGCGGTTTAACAGCCTTTGTCCATTTTTTTCACCGACGCCGCCGGACAGAGCGATGATATTACCTGTGTACGGGTCTACTATCACTATAGCCGACTGAAGCTGCTGACTCCTGTTAGTATTAAAGTTGTCAAGGTCCTCATAGTAAGCATCGACGATGTTCTGTGCGTTTATATCCATTGTGGAGTAGATCTGCAATCCGCCGGAGGAGAGAAGAGCTTCCGCGTTTGAACGATTGATGTTCCGAAGCTCCATAAGATCAGCTACAACGTCGTCAATAAGCGCCTCGACAAACCACGGGTAGGATTCCTTGAGGCTTTCGGTCGTCTCCGTACCGTCGATGATAGTGGTTATCGTGTGCTGGATAAGGACGATCTCCTGAGCTTTTGCCGCATCGTATTCCTCCTGCGTCAGATATTCCTGAAGATACATCTGATCGAGTATGTCATTTTTACGTTTTGTGTTGTTTTCGGGTCTAGAATACGGATCGTAAAGCGACGGGTTATTCGTTATCGCTATGATAGTCGCGGCTTCGGCAGGCGTCAGTTCGTTTGCCTCTTTATCGAAGTAATAATTCGCGGCGGCGGCAATACCGTACTGCCCGCGCCCAAAGTAGACGACGTTAAGATACCACTCCATGATATTTTCTTTATTATAATTTTGCTCAAGCTCAAGCGCGCGGAATATCTCGATAAGCTTTCGGGGAATGGTATCATCGTTATCCTGCGTGATATTTTTGATGAGCTGCTGCGTTATAGTGGAGCCGCCGAAGGTGCTGCTGTTGCTGATAAACATGTTGAAAAACGCCGCGACAGTTCTATACCAGTCGACTCCGTCGTGCTCGTAAAAGCGCTTGTCTTCAATAGCGACGGCGGCGTGCTCTATATATTTATTGCCGTCCGGAGTTATCATCTCCTCATAGGAGATCCATTTGCGGTTTTCCTCAGTTTCGATATCGCACAGCTCGACATATTCGCCCGTCTCAGGATCTGTGTAGTAGACGACGCTCGTCTGATCCATGGAATAATCTTCAAAATTGATATCGAGCTGAGACGTCAGATTAGTCTTCACATAAAAGATGAAGAAACAGGCGAAGACCAAACATGTCGTTATAAGAATCAGGAAAACAGTGATTACGGCTTTAAAAGCTATGCTGACAATATGGTATGCCGAAAGAGCGGTTGCTTTCGCCGTCCCCGCGGCGACCTTTTTTTTATTTAACTGATTCCACCATCTTTTAAAAGCAATTTCGATCTTAACGCCGAGGCTTTTAAAAAAAGCCAGTACATTTGCCAGAATCTTTTTAAAATCCAAACGGATACACCTCGCATTAACGGCGTATGCAATAAGCATACGGAAAATAATAATAGGCAGTTTATATTGTAACATACCCTGTCAACTTTTTTATTTAATTTTCATTAAATATTTGTAAATACGGGCATATTTTAAGAACTGATTCAAAAAATTCAGCTCCCGAACGCACTTGTCAGGAGCTGAATGCACCGTTATGTCGGCAAAGGTAAAGGCTTTAATCGTTCCACATCTCTTCGCCGGTGATAGAGCCGGACTTCCCGTCGCTGTATTCATCCATCATTTCATAGAATGTCTTTCTTATGATGCCCTCGGCTATACCGTGCCCGGAATCATCCTTGATATAGCCGCCCGGCATCGGACCGGCTATCGTGATAAACATGATCTTACGATACGGAGAATCGTCCTTCAGGCGGCGACCGATAGCTGCGTAAAACTCACCGCTTGAGGCGGCGATCGCAATATCGCCCAGCATGAACAGCGTCGTCTCAAATATGAAATCCGAGCGATCCCGGCAGTCGAGAGGAAGAGCCTCGCCCGGGCAGGGCACGTTTTTCTTTGTTGTCCATATTTTCGTATGGTCTTTAAATGTAGTGATACTCTCCGCGACTTTTGCGATATCGCGCGCGAACATGCTCCCCATAAAATCCCATACGATGGGTCCTGCGGCGCCGAAATCACGCATCGTAGAGGACGCGTCGGGCTTTACGTCGTATACGCGCGGGATGATGACGGCGTTCTGATCACCGCTGGCTGCCGGCGTATATATTGCAATAGGCTTGTTGTCATACATTGCCTCTATCTTCGCACATGCATTTCCTACAAAATCGCTGCTGATCTGCGTATATTCTCCGTCGGGCTTGTTATTAGCCAGAAGAGAGGCATGGCAGCCATAGTTGAACATAAAGCATATAGGATCGCCGTTTAAAGCGTCTACTCTGAGCATACTGAGCTCACGGTCGGAATATCTGTCAGGCTCAAAGCCGGCGATCGTATTTTTGCCGTTTTCCTTTTCGACATGCCGGTTTACATTGACGTATGAGTCGCCTTTGCCAAAGCCGACCTTAGCGGGCTGGAGCTTTGAAACAGCTTCAGTAACGACCTGCTTGATCGCAACTTTAATGATCTCGAGGTATTCGCGCACTCTTGCGCGGAACTCAAGATTCGGATGATTGTACATACGCGCGTTTTCACACGTAATGGCGTTGTGATTATGAGTGCAGGTAAACAGAACATTCTGTACGGAAACACCGGCGGCGTCTGCGGCGATCTGCCGCATGTCGTGAACAGGATACGGAAGCGCGATCAGATCAAAAACGACGAAAACGATACGCTCATGACCGTTGTCGATAACAAGTGATTTGACATAGATATCGTCGAGAATAGTGCCGAAATAAGAATCAGGACCGCCGCCGAGGAAGTTGCGCTTATTAAACATGGGCAGCCATTCTTTGGGAGGCGTGATGCAGACCTTTGCGGCTCCGGCTGAGAGTGAGTTGCTGTATTTTTTGTCCATAGCGATTACTCCTATCATAACATTTTTTTGATTTTTTGTATATAAAAGCCATTCGCCTGGCTTTAGTGCTTTGAAGAAATGATTTTACAGCGGATAATTCTGCGAAAGCCATAATATTGGGAATTATCCTTGTTAATGATATCTATTATATCATGTGCAGCGCGGCATAGCAACATATTGGGCGATGTTTTTAAATAATTTAAGTGCCAAAACGTTATAAAATCGTAAAAAGGCGGGGAAAATGTTATAAATAAAAATAATTGGAGTGATATTATGTATAAAAGCAGAAAAGTCTTATTGTTAAGCTTCACATGCGCGGCGCTCGTACTGCTTACGGCGGCGACAGTGCGAAGTTTTTCTCAACCTGCCGAAAATTCGGCTCAAAGTCCATTCTTTGCGGAGAAAACCGCGTTATCGCAAAACGGCGTCGCCGCCGATAAAAACGGGTATTATTTATCGGTGAACGAGGGCTATGTGAGCGTATTTTATAACGACGACGTAATATATACATCTGATATAAAAGCGGACTCACTGCGAAGTATCGACCGTGAAATGCTCGAAGCCGGTATAAAAGCGGAGTCTTACGAAGAGGTCTTGCAGATGCTGGAGGACTTTGGATCTTAAGAGTTTTCATTCCTCTTGATTTTGCCGCCGCAATGTCGTAGAATGTTTTCAACAAAAGATAGTATCGGAGGCAGCTATGAAAGAAAATTTCGGTGGCGATTTTATCTCAATAAGCGACGATGAAGGCAATAGCTATGAGCTGGAGCATGTCGATACCATAGAGGTGGACGGCGAGTATTATCTCGCGTTTTTACCGGCTGACATGGATGAGGACAGCGAGGATTATGGATTCGTTTTTCTCAAAATGGTAGAGGGTGACGGCGATGATAATTATTTTGTAGTCCCGGACGAAAGCGTTATGGACGATATTTATAATCGGTTTATGGAACGCCTTTACGGAGACGACGGAGAAGAAGGAAACGACGAGTAAAGAACAAAATAGACAAAAAATTATATATTGAAAACGAATTACTTGTGTGATATAATTAAAACAACAGAAAAGAAAAAATCCCTGCTGTGTTCGTGATAGGCTTTTTTAAACCCACATTAATCATAAGGGACGCTGAGCTCTTGCAGTAGATTGCAGGCCTCCCGATTTTTTCGGAAGTTGGAAGCAGTGAAGCTGTAAGGAGGCGACCCACCTGCCAAATCGTGCAGGTTATAAATGAGCTTACACGGCATGGGCGGGGATGTATTTTTGCCTTTTTTGCCTGAAAAAACTTAAATTATTTGTTAAATAATAAAAAAATGGCGCATTTGACTTGAAAGATGTCGCCGTTTAATATATAATTGCCAAAGCTGTAAGCACGATTTTCTCTAAAAAGGAAGGTTTGATTATGGGCGCATCACAAGAGAAAAAACGCCGCCGTGAAGAGCGTGAAAACGGCACGGAAAAAAGACTTGTACAGAATAAGCAATATGAGGAGAGACGCAGGAAAAATAAAATAAGAGTTTTGGTGACCTGCAGCGTTTTAGCGGTATTTGTACTTGTAGTAGTGTTTTTCAGTATCCCTCAGCTCTACTCAGGGTTTGAGGCTATTAATATAGACGGAGAATCTTTTTCTCTTGCCGATTATAATTATTATTACTACGCAACGTATTATTCTTATTATGATCAGGCAGTATCCACGTACGGCTCTTATTACAGTTATGCGATGCCTGATAACGACACTCTCCGTAGTGAAACGCTTAGCTCCATGCGTACGACGGTTAAATTGGCTCATGAGGCAGAGGCTGCCGGATTTGAATTAACGGACGATATGCGCGCTGAGTATGACGAATATATCGAGGGTATGAGAACAGAGGCTACGGACGGCGGATACAGCTCATTTAGCAGATATCTCAAGGATTTTTATGGGAATATCATGACCGAAGAAGTCTTTAATGAACAGAGTCAATTTTCATTCTTTGCATCGAAATACTCTGAATCAGTGTATGATTCATATGAGTTCACCGCTGAAGAGCTTGCAAATTATTACAGCGAAAACAGCGAGGAATATGACATACTTATCTACCGCAGCTTTGAAATAGAGGCTATAACGATAGAGGACAACGAGGAAACGGAAGCAGATGAAACGGTAGACAGTGAAACGGCAATGGCTACCGCAAGAGAAGAAGCTGCTGCGTTCGTAGATTCTGTCCAAAGCGAGCAGGATTTCATAGATACGGCATATGAATACGCCGATGAGGACGAGAAGGAAAATTACGAGGACGATAATGAGACGCTCCGCCACTATATAAAGTCGGAAATAGATACTGAAGTGTATGAGTGGCTGACTGCCGAAGAGCGCGAAGAGGGCGATATCGCTGTAATCGAAACAGATTCGGCGTGTGAGATCGTGTACTATATCGGTTATGAAAATAATCAGTATCCACTCGCAAATGCCCGTATGCTGTTTATAGACATTGACACGGTACTGAGAACAGACTACGATTCGGATGATGAATACCAAGCCGCAAGAGAGGCTGAGATAGAAGAGGCGATGAACGAGGCGGAAGGATTGCTTGAGGAATTTGAAGCGGGCAACGCAACGTCTGAGGATTTTGCGGCGCTCTCTGATGAATATGATGAAACTTCTGACAGGAATGACGGCGGTCTTGTAGAGAATATTTATAAATACCGGTACGAATCCGTGATAGATGACTGGCTGTTTGAAGAAGAACGCACAAGCGGCGACGTCGAACTGTTCTATATCGAAGGCGACGGGTACTATATAATCTACTTTGAGTCTTACGGAGAAAACTATTGCGATTATATCGCGGATATGGAGCTTCGCTCAGAGGAGCACACGGCATGGCTGGAGGAGCTCGAGACAACAGTGGAGTCGAGCGAGACGTTCTGGTATAATTTCGCAGCATAAAGGATAAATAAAATCCGATATAAAATCAGCGCAGTACTATAAAGCTGCGCTGATTTGTTTTTCAGTTGATATGCAATAAAAAATATAAATATACATTAGATACTTGTGCACCATTCTAAATAAATTATGCTTGACTTATGAAACTTTTGACATCTTGACGGTGGTATAATAGATATGAGTCTGATATAATGATTGAGTTTTAAGAGAAAAATATTGAATTGATATCGTCGTTGACTTTGCTTTATTACAGAGTAAAATAAAGCTGTAGTTAAACAAAGCCTTTTAACAGGCTCTTATATAAAGCCTATATCCGGAATCTGTAACGCCGCGGAATTTATTCCGACGGTCGTTAATTACGTTTAGCGAAATTTAACGGCAAAATGTGCAGATCCCGGAAGGGCGGACTATCATAGAAAGGAGCAGCGTATGAGCGGTAAAAAGAAAAAAATAGGCATCGTGGTCTGGCTGTGTCTTGTGGTTTTGCTGCTTGTTGCCTCGATTGCGACATCTCCGGCGGACGGCGGGCAGGAATCCATAAAGGAAGTGATGCGGGACGCTGTTTTGCACGAGAACGACAGGATAGACCTGTTTGGGGTGATTTCGGTAAATCCCTCGGTTATTTCAGATTTTGTGATAACAGGCGCCTTGCTGCTTGTAGCGGCTTTGATCCGAATATTTGCCATACCAAGGTTTAAATATGTCCCGGGAAAATTGCAGCTCGTGCTGGAGCAGGCGGTCGGTATTTTCAGTTCGCTTGCAAAATCTAACAGCCCGCACCGAAATAAATTTTTGGGAGCGTATATTTTCGGCGCCGGAGTTTATATCTTTGTCGGCACGATATTTGAGCTGTTCGGTCTTCAGGTGATAACGGAAAACGGCGTGTCGGTCGCGCTTCCGGCACCGCTTTCAGATATCAACGCAGCTATCGCGCTTGGTTGCCTTTCGTATTGCGTGATACTGTCAGGCGGGATAGCGCAGAACAAGCTAAAGGGCGTAGGCAGCACGTTGAAGGAGTTTTCACTACCGATTTCAATGAGCTTCAGGTTGTTCGGCGCGTTGCTCAGCGGACTGCTGGTGACTGAGCTCGTCTATTATTATGTAACGCTGAGCTTTGTCCTTCCGGTTGTAGTAGCTGTTATATTCACGCTGCTGCACGCGTTGATCCAGACGTATGTTTTAACGATGCTTACAGCGCTGTTTTACGGCGAGGTATCGCATCCGCAAGAGAAAAAACCTAAAAAACACTCTGCCTGATTTACAGGCTCAATAATTAGGAGGTATTTGAAATGAATATTAAAAAGCTGGTCTTTAACATCATGCTTTTAGCCGTGATCGTATCGCTGTTTGCCGTACCGGTGTTCGCTCAGGGCGAAGGCACAGAGGCAGATGGAAGTAACGCTGCAGCGGAAACCGTAGAGGAAGCGGCGGAAACTGCGGAAGCTGATTCAACGGGCGCCAAGGCGTGGGCCGCGGCTATTGCCGTCGGACTTGCGGCGGTAGGCGGCGCCATAAGCATGGGCATGTCGGTATCCAAGGCGTCAGAGGGAATATCCCGCCAGCCGGAAGCTGAGGGAAGCATAAGAACGA
>CALWWO010000020.1 GCA_944385265.1 uncultured Oscillospiraceae bacterium | reverse complement strand
TATGGATGGCGGCGCAATTTGTTTGCATATCGCCGCAGAGCCGAGACATCTTTCGGCGGCGCGGTACACATCAGATAATTTGCGAGGTGAGCGCAACATGGAAAACATCGAAAAGCTGAAACAATGGATAAAAGAGAGCAGCAATATCGTTTTTTTCGGCGGCGCGGGCGTTTCGACCGAGAGCGGCATTCCCGACTTTAGGAGCGTCGACGGGCTGTACAATCAGAAATACAGCGATCCGCCGGAGGAGATACTGAGCGATAGATATTTTGAAGCTTTTCCAGATGAATTTTATAGATTTTACCGCGATAAACTGAATATTTCAGGTGCGAAACCAAACGCGTCGCATTATGCGCTGGCGCGACTTGAACGCGAGGGGAAGCTCGCCGCCGTCATAACGCAGAATATAGACGGACTGCATCAGGCGGCAGGCAGCCGCAACGTGCTTGAACTGCACGGCTCGCTTCTTCGAAATTACTGCACAAAATGCGGCAGGCATTACGGATATGAGCATATGCTGTCCTTTTCCGGCGTGCCGACATGCCAGTGCGGCGGGATCATCAGACCGGACATTGTGCTGTACGGCGAAGGACTCGATTTTCGCATACTTCACAGATCGGCTGAGCTCATAAAAGCCGCCGACATGCTTATAGTAGGCGGAACGTCGCTTGTTGTCTATCCCGCAGCCGGACTTATCGACTATTACAATGGCAACCGCCTTGTCCTTATCAATCGCGATGCGACAGCGCGCGATAGCAGTGCCGACTTTATTATCAGGGGAAATATAGGCGAGGTTTTTTCAGCGCTTTAAATCTTATAAAATACATAAAAGCCTTCACATCAGGTTATCCTAATTGCAAAAGAGAGGGGTTCTGATTTATGAAGGCTTTTCTTCTGCGCTTTTTTATTTTTTTGTCCGGCGGACTTACTTACGGTCTTATTGAAATTCTTTTCCGGGGCTTTACGCACTGGTCTATGCTTATAGTCGGCGGCTTATGCTGCGTTCTTCTGCATTTTATCAGCCTGCGCCAGTCTCTGCACATATGGCAAAAATGTGTGCTGGGCGGTGCTGCGATTACGACGATCGAATTTGTAGCCGGAGCCGTTATAAACATCGCGCTCGGCTGGGCAGTATGGGACTACAGCTCTCAGCCGTTTAACCTTATGGGACAGATATGCCCGATGTTTTCCATTGCGTGGACGGCGCTCTCTTTCCCTGCCATGTTTCTTTTTCAAAAGGCAGACCGGCTTTTGCAAGGCAGGTGATCGATTTTGCTCAGCACCGTTGTTTTTGAACGTAAAAACGAGGATATCGCCGCCCAAGTTGCAAAAAATCTCGTTCGCATGAAATGGCGCTGTGACGGCGGACTTATCATTGCGCCCCGTTTCGGGAAAAAGCACGCCCCGGCTCTTGTCGTAGTATCGCCGAAAACCGCGCAGGAGATCTCCGTCCCGCATCGCGCCGTTTGCGGTACTCTGCTTATACCGGGAAACTGCATTCCGCCGCCTATCCGAGCTAATAATATTTATACCTACGGGATGTCCTCAGATGATTTTATCACGCTTTCTTCCCTTTCTTCAGCCGGATATGTGTTGTCCGTCCAGCGAGAAATATCGCCGCTTACCGGCGGTATCATCGACGCGCAGGACATCCCCGTTAAACGGAAACCCTCCATGTCTGCCGACGGCATCCTCGCCCTTTCATCAACTTTATTGCTGCTCGGCGTACCACCGGACATGCTGCAATAATAAATATAGATACAAAAATCCCAACTACGAAAAATGCAGTTGGGACTTTCTTTTTATTAACGCGCCAAAACTGATTGGCTTCCGTAATTTGCGGATGGCTCAGCTTATGAAGCCGTTTACTATCCTCTCTTCCGCCTCTTTTTCTGTAAGACCGAGCGTCATAAGCTTTATAAGCTGCTCGCCGGCTATCTTGCCTATCGCGGCCTCGTGGATGAGCGACGCCTCCACATTATTGGCGTTTACCTTCGGTACGGCTGCGACATTGCCGTTATCCATAATTATCGCATCGCACTCCGTATGCCCGTGGCAGCGATTGTTCCCGTTGATGCATGAGATGAAAAGCTGCTTTGAATCATCCTTTGCGACGGAACGCGACACGACGTGGCAGCCGCAGTCCTTGCCGTTTAAATCGACCTCGAAATCGGTCGTCGCGCTCTGTCTGCCGTGGGTCATTATTTTTTCGCTTATTTTAAGCACCGCTTTATCCCCGAGAGTCGCTTTCGTCTTGCGGTATGTTGAATCGACGCCGCGTATCTGCGCCGTTTCCATCTCCATGTAACTGTTTTCCTCCATCACCACGACGGTGGAGGGGTTCATCACGCGCTCGCCCGTTCCCTCGCCCTCGCCGTAATGCTTTTCAACATATTTCACCTTCGCGTTTTTGCCGACATAAAACGTGTGTACGCCGCTGTGTTCTGTAAGCTCGCACCCGGTGCTGTGTATTCCACAGCCTGCGATTATCGTTACATCTGCGTCCTCCCCGATGAAAAAGTCGTTATATACAGTTTCCTGATAACCGTCCCGGCTGATTATAACGGGGATATGGACATCCTCGCCCTTTGTACCGGCTTTTATGATTATATCTATACCGGGCTTATCGGTCTTCGTCACGATATTTATGTTTTCCGTCGTATTCCGTGCGGCGCTCTCGCCGTCTGAACGGATATTGTAAGCTCCCTTTGGAGCGCCCTTTAAATCGGCTACCTCCGCTAAAAGCTTTTTCTGTATCTCATTAAGCATTGCATATTCCTCCTCTCTACATCTTATCGGTAAGCACGCGGCATGTTCCTGCGCTTAAAAGTATGTCGGGAAGCACCTCTTCTCTCGTGCCTATATTTTGCACGGCGCCGTCTGCTATAACTACGATCTTGTCCGCAATATTGAGTATCCTCTCCTGATGCGAGATAATTAGTATCGTCCCATGTATTATCTCATGCATTTTCTCAAACACATTGATAAGGTTGTTGAAGCTCCAAAGGTCTATCCCCGCCTCCGGCTCGTCGAAGATGGAGAGTTTTGTCCCGCGCGCTATTATCATTGCGATCTCTATTCGCTTCAATTCGCCGCCGGAGAGGCTTGCGTTTATCTCCCTGTCGATATAATCTCTCGCGCACAGTCCCACCTCGGACAGATAGTCGCAGCACTGTGTGACTGAAATTTCCTTGTTTGCCGCCATTTTTATCATGTCTTTTACTGTTATACCCTTAAAACGCACCGGCTGCTGGAATGCGAAACTTACGCCCTTTCTCGCCCTTTCGGTGATATTGAGATCCGTGATATCCTCACCATCCAGCAGTATCCTGCCTGACGACGGCGTGTATATGCCGGCAATGACCTTTGCAAGCGTCGATTTCCCGCTGCCATTCGGTCCTGTTATCGCCACAAACCGCTCATCTATCTTCAGGTTTACATCTCTCAGTATCTCTTTTTTGCCGTTTTCGTCTTCGGCGTTATACGAAATATTTTGAAGTTCTAACATATGTTCCTCCACAGACAATAGCTGTCTTTTGTATAAAATTTATTCTTCTTACAGGCGCACTGCCGCGCCCAAGTATCGCCGCGCGATACTGCTTTGGAAAAATCCGGAACAGCCGTTGCGCGGCTTTTCCCGACCGCTTGTACGCGGTGGATAAAACTGCTTAAAGCAAAGCATGATTTTCTACGCAAAGATTATATCATACCGGTGTAACCGGCATGATATAATGCGCCATCTTTTCCGGCTGCCGCCATAAGCGGCGAGGAAAATGGCTTGAATTTTACGTATAATATCCGCTAGACGGATATTATATCATATTTTGCCGAAAGTCAATATCTTTTCTCCATATTGGTCTGCATACATATATATTGTGCTTTGCAAGCCATAACTAGCGCGTAATAACAAGGCAATACAGAGCGCGGGAAAATGCATTTTGAAAGAAATGCTTTACAAAATGTTTTTGGAGATTATATAATTATATTATACCTAATATACGCAGTCTTTCGCACGGTTTACCAGAGCGATCTGCGAACGTCTGCGCAGCTTTTGCCGGTAATACTCATATGAATCTCCTTTTGCCGCTATCGGAGATTTTTACGGTAAATTTCAGCGGCAGATTGGAGAATTACATTATGAAAAAACTTGCTTTCGGCACAATGCGTCTTCCTCTTACGAACACGTCAGACCAGACCTCCATCGACCAGGAGCAGGTAAATCAAATGGTCGACTACTTCCTTGAAAAAGGCTTCACCTATTTCGACACCGCGTATATGTATCACGATTTCAAAAGCGAGCTCGCCGTCAAAAACGGTCTTACCTCCCGCCATCCGCGCGACAGCTTTCTTCTCGCCGACAAGCTGCCGGTAGCTATGATAGATTCAGCCGCAGACTGTGAAAAAGTCTTTAACGAGCAGCTTGAAAAATGTGGCGTTACATATTTTGACTACTACATGCTGCACGACGTTACACGCCAAACCATTGACAAGATCAGAAGCTGGGATGCTTTCGGCTTCCTTGCGCGGCTTAAAGGTGAAGGGAAGATACGTCGTCTCGGCTTTTCCTACCATGACAAGGCTGATTTGCTCGACGAGATACTGACAGCTCATCCCGAGGTCGAATTCGTCCAGCTCCAGATAAACTACGTCGACTGGGACGACGGTGCGATCCAGTCCCGAAAATGCTACGAGACGTGCGTTAAACACGGCAAGGACGTCCTCGTTATGGAGCCTGTAAAGGGCGGCGCGCTTGCAAACATACCCGAGGAGGCTGAAAAGCTCTTCAAAGCATATGCGCCTGACGCGAGCGCCGCAAGCTGGGCTGTGCGGTTTGCCGCGTCGCTCGACAATGTTATTATGGTACTGAGCGGAATGAGCAGCATGGAGCAGATGATAGATAACACCTCATACATGGTAGATTTCAAACCGTTAAACCGCGAAGAGCTTGATATAATAGATAAGGTCGTATCTATCGTCAAAAACGCCTATGCTGTCCCCTGCACAGGCTGTAGATACTGTATAAACCACACTCCCGGATGTCCTATGAACATACCTATCCCGGAATATTTCGCCATATACAACAACGCGCACCAGTACGGTGTGGAGTGGGGCGTTATCCAGGCGTTTCGTATCGCAAGCAGTCAAGGCGGACTGCCCGGCGACTGTATCGAGTGCGGTCAATGTGAGGAGCACTGTCCGCAGCATATAAACATTATCGAAAAGCTCAAGGAAGTGCCTGTTTTTAAATAAACAAGAGATAAAATCCCGCCGAAAAATTTTCGGCGGGATTTTTGTGTTTTTTACGTTGAAAACTGCTTGAATGTAGTCGAGCTATATTTTATCCTTTACCATTATGGTACTTTCTTCATCAAGTTCATTCAGTTTTTTCAGCGCTTTTATCAGGAAAATCCCCGCTGCCGTCGCTGAAAGAGCGTCAGACACCGGCTCGGCATAATATATGCCCATTACTCCCAAAAACCTCGGCAGTATCAACGCGAGCGGTATGAGAAGGATCACTTTTCTAAACACGGCGATAAATGTTGACACTTTAGCGTTTCCCATCGCAACGAACGATGGCTGCGCAGTCATCTGAATGCTGAATATCCACCGACCCAACATAAACACGGGAAGTATCCCGGCAGTGAGCGAGATGAGCTCCTCATCCGTCGCAAAAAGCTGTACGAAAAGCCGCGGCGCGATAGTTATCGCAGTGCAGAACAGGACAGATACGGACGCCGTCACCGCGAACATGTTGAATATCGTCTTCTTTACGCGCTTTATCTTCCTTGCCCCGTAATTATAGCTGATTATCGGCTGGACGCCGTTTGTAAAACCGTTCATCGGCGTGCTTAAAAGCTGGCTGATGCTTGAAAGTATCGTCATAGCGCCGACGTACATGTCGCCGCCGTAATTGCGAAGCCCCGTATTGAAAACGAGCGAGATGAGTCCCTCCGTCGATTGCATGATAAACGGCGACACGCCGAGAGATGTTATCCTGCCGATAACCTTGAGCTCCGGCTTGAGGCAGCCTTTGTTTATACGCAGAACGCTGCGCTTTGAGCATAGAAATCCGACTACCCACACAGCACTTACCGCCTGTGATATTATCGTTGCAAGCGCCGCGCCGCGTACGCCCATAACAGGGAATCCGAAATACCCGAAAATGAGTATGGGGTCAAGCACGATATTTATCACTGCTCCTATCAGCACAGAGATCATCGCAGTTAACGCCTGCCCCTGCGCCGAGATAAATTGATTCAAGCCGAGAGCAAACTGCACGAACACTGTCCCGATCAGATACACAGACATATACTCCATGGCATACCCGATCGTATTTTCACTCGCACCACACAGATAAAGAAGCGGTTCCTGGAATATGAAAAATACAATTGTCAGTACTACGGACAACACTGCCAGCATGAACACGCCGTTTTCCATTATCCTGCCGGCCTCTTTCCTGCTTCCTTTACCGAGCTGTATCGCGGCGAGTGGCGCGCCGCCGTTCCCTACAAACGCACTGAACGCAGAGATGACGAGTATAAGCGGAAAGCACACGCCAAGTCCCGTAAGCGCCATCGCGCCCTCTCCCGGGATACGCCCTATGTATATGCGGTCGACCATATTATACAATATATTTATAAATTGCGCCACGATCGTCGGCACCGCGAGCTTTACCATAAGCTTCGATATTTTCTCCGTTCCTAAAAATTCTTCTTTGTTCAATTCCAAGGCCTCTTTTCTGTTTCGTTGCACGTTGTGCGCTGCCATTTCAGCGCGTAATGAAAATTATCGCACATCAACCTTGTATTTGTCAATTATCACATGTCACGATTGTATCTAATCTGTGCCGGAGATAGATGACCGGGCAGAAAAAAGCGCCGGTAATCCTTTGATGTGAAAGGATTTCCGGCGCTTTTATGATTTTACATATCGATATTATTATCTATCGACTTTTATCTGGCGCTGTGTTTGCCGCGTCTTGTGTAAACGACAGTCAGGTAAGCGCCAATAACGGACACTCCGAGAAGAGCTATCCAGAGCATAATGTTAGCATTATCGCCGGTCTTCGGCTCGTCGGTGTCCTCAGGTGTAGTGGTATCTTCGGGCTTTGTCGTGTCATCCGGAGGAGTTGTTGTATCGTCCGGATTCGTCGTATCATCAGGATCCGTGGTAGACGCAGTATCCGTATAGCCGAGGGCATAGGTGGAGAACTTATCCGTTGAGAAAGAAAGCGTTCCATCGTCGTTCATCACGGTGTCCAGTCTTTCTGCTGTTCCGTTATGCAGCCTTATGATGAAGAAAATCCTGCCTTCGGCTTTCAGCGCATCGGGAACCGCAACTGTAAAGGTGATCTCTTTGTCCAACTCGTCAATGGTTCCGATTGCTTCATTGTCTGCCTTTACAACGATGCTAAGATCAATATACTGCGCGACCTGCTCGTTTTCTTTAAGTACGGAGGTGATTTCCGTCTTATCTTCCTCTGAGACTTCCTCTTCCGCTATCGGAGCGGCGACGACTTCCGTAGAAATAGTCTTATTCTGTTCGACAGCATCTGCAATAGCCGTTTCCGTCTCTTCGCTTACGCCTGCGGTATCGTTGCCTGTTGCGATATTCGTAAGGATCTGATGCATATTATCCTCTATCGTGACCGCGTCTTCTTCTCCGGCGCCAACAGCGACTTCTTCAACAGGTGCGCCGGGATCGATAGTCGGAATCTCAGCCTCAGTCGGGGTGACAGTTACAGTGCATGTATCGGTCAGTGCTCCAACTGTGGCAGTAATTGTTGCCGTGCCCACTTTGAGCGCAGTAACCTTGCCCGCTTCATCAACAATGGCAACCTCTTCGTCGCCGGAAGTCCATGTTACATCCTTATGCGTCGCATTTTCCGGCAGCACCGCTGCGGTAAGCTGCGTGGACTGACCGATCTGAAGTTCGATGCTTTCGCTGCCAATGGTAACGCTCTCAGCAGCTACGGGGACACCCGTGAATTCCACCGGCACCATGCTGCCATCTTTTACAGCGAATGCCCACTGTCCGCCCTCAACGACAGCCGTATCGGGCTCTGCCCATGTCCAGCCATCAGCAAGAGCATGCTGACTTAGCGTATCGCCGACATTCAGTGCTGCATCATCCGCAAATTCAGGTGCAGCAATGTCAAAATCGGAACCCGTTATGGTTACATTAAGCGTAGACTTTAACGCTCCGGTTTTGTCATAAACCGCCACTCTTACACTTGAAAGGCGAGATATACCCGTTGCCTCGGGAGTTTTACCGAAATTGTATACGCTGTTGCCCATCTGCTCGATGATCGTGTAATATCTTGTATCGCCGATCTGTACCTGCTCCAGCTCGCCGTTCAGACCGGTGGTGACCTTAGTCCCATCGGAGCTCTTGTCATAAAATGCTACCTTGCCGAGCAGCGAGTAGTAGTTTGTAACGTCGTCCTGTACAGTAAGTCTGTCACTTACGGAAATTTTAAGCGTACCGTTTGCTACGCCGTTTGTATAGGTGTTTGTGTACACCTCGGAAATTACTTCAAACGCACCGATATCAGTCAGAGCAGCCTCTGTCGCTTCGATTTCGATCTGGTTATCAGCGTTGAGCGCTACTGTGATGCCATCAAGGGTCTCTGCCTGCTTGAGGTTGTCATAACCGGTTACATTTTCTGCCAATTCAGTTTCCTTTGCGTCCATATTGACCGCATTATAGCTTACGCCGCACAGCAGCTTTGCAGGACCGCGGATACCCACGATTTCAGCCTCACTGAGATTCAGATTTTCAACCGTTATTGTTGAAGTAGCTTCCACATTATTTATGCCAAGCACATGCTGCATACCATAATTGCTATTACTAATTGATCCGTTTCCAAATAGTACGCCGACATAATCAAAAAGATAATTGCCTTTTACCGTACAGTTAATAAACTTGTAGTCGCTGTTTACATATGGCTCATAACCAATAAACAGACCATTATAGCTCACGCCTGTTGTCATATCCATATCAAGCGTTACATTTTCAAATGTCGTATGACCCGGAGCATAGGTTACAAGCGCCGACTCATTGTTATTATCTGTTGTCCAGTCCACATTTCCCGTTGCGGTGATGTTAGAATAGGTGTGGGAATATGTATTCTCCGCATCGATTACCTGCTCCGCAACAAGACTCGACCACGCTGACATACTCCATGTGAAATTCTTTAATACACCCTCATGGAAATACCCGATCAGTGCGTTGCCGGTCGTAGTATTTGTGATAGTATGGTTGTTTCCATCCAGTTCGCCGCGGAAATTCAATATACGAGCATTCCACCAGCCGTCTATGCTACCGGTAACTGGAGCGTCAGCCAGATCGATATCTGTCATCAGCTTGGCGTACAGATACTGTTCGCTCTGGTTGATTTTCGCTAAATCCTCTACTGAGTAAATCAGAATCGGATTATCAGCCGTCGTTCCTTCTTCCGCCGCGAACGCCATCGTCGGCAACAGAGAAACTACCATGATGACTGCAAGAATGAGCGACAGCAGCTTTTTCTTGGTCATAAGAAAAACTCCCCTTCAACAAAATTATTTTTCAGGCAATACAAAAAGCGCGCTCCTCCGCATCAAAACGGGCGCCGCGCGCCATACATTTACCTTATTCGCAGATGTGGAGCGATTATGAGTATAGCCATTGCCGGTTTGTCCGCCAGAGCATATCCTCCTTCAATCATCCCTGTAAAGCCCCTTTCTGCATTACCTGTGTCGATTATTCTATCATACCGTGTCGCGATATGTCAATAATCATCGGATATACTCTATTGAAAAATCCCCCGCAACCTTTAAATTTCCGTATTTATATGCCGCGGCAAATTTCATACAAAATATCCGCCTTAACCACATCATTTTTCATATTTGTAGGTACATAAAACCCGCCTTTCACGCATTTTCTACGTAAAAGACGGGTGTGTACTTATGATGTTTCAGTTGCCGCACTCTATGCTTATCGTGTTGAACACATGGAGAACATCGTCTACTGTCAGATCCTTCTTATCTTTGCCGGACTTGTCTATAACGACATGACCCTTATCCATCATGATGAGTCTGTCTCCGTATTCCACAGCGTAACGCAAATTATGCGTGACCATTATGGCAGTGAGCTTTTTTTCACATATTATTTTATCGGTGAGCTCCATTATCGTATCTGCCGTTTTTGGGTCGAGCGCCGCCGTGTGCTCGTCAAGAATAAGAAAGTCAAGCGGCGTCATCGTCGCCATCAGAAGCGCGACAGCCTGACGCTGTCCGCCGGACAGGCTTCCCATTTTGACCGACAGCTTATCCTCCAGCCCCAGGTTGAGCGACGCGAGCTGTTCTTTATAAAACGGCATGCGCTTTCTGTTTATTCCGAACGAAAACCCGAACATCTTCCCTTTGTTATCGGCAAGCGACATGTTCTCAAGTATCGTGAGGTCCGGGCACGTCCCCATCGACGGGTCCTGATATACCCTGCCTATCGTACGATAGCGCTGGTAGTCCTTTTGAGAATTTATGTTCACACCGTTTATGACTACTTCTCCCTGCGTTATCGGAATATTCCCGCATATGATGTTCAGCATGCTTGTTTTGCCGCTGCCGTTAGAGCCGACGACGGAGACAAAGCTTCCGCTTTCAACGGCGAGATTGAAATCGTTGAACACGCATGTCTCTGTGACGGTCCCGGGATTATATATCTTCGTGATATGTTTAAGCTCAAGCATCCGCTTTCTCCTTTCCCGTTGCGTTCCCGATTATCAGCACCACTAAAAACAGCGCCGACGTTATAAGTTTAAGCAGATTTGCAGGCAGCCCCATGCTGATTGCTATCTGTATACAGCCCTTATACAGCACGCTGCCGAATACTACAGCTGTCGTTCCTTTTACAAATGTCAGTCTTTTGAATATCGTTGAGCCGATTATGACTGCCGCAAGCCCAAAGACCATCTGCCCTGTTCCCATCGTCGCACTAAACGCGCGCTGCTCATGACAGACGACGGCGCCGCACAGCGCGACAAAAGCGTTTGATATCACAAGACCAAGTATCTTCATATTGCCCTTGTCCTTAGCAAGCGACGTCACAAGCGCCGCGTTATTACCGACGGCGCGAAGCAGCAATCCGCTTTTTGTCTTCAAATACAGGTCTAAAACTATTTTGCACACTATAGCTATTATAAGCGATATGATGAACTTGCGCATCATAAGCGTCATATTCCCGAACAGTGCCATCGCCGCCGGAGCTGTAAAAATCGTATCGATTGCCCGCTCTACCGTGAGATTTGAGCCAGCTATCTGTAGGTTTATCGAATACAGCCCCGTCATTGTGATAATACCGGCAAGGAGGTCGCGCACCCTGCATTTTACATGGATAAGCCCCGTGCACAGCCCCGCGACAGCTCCTACAGCAGCCGCAGCAAGCAGCGTAAGATACGGGTCTACTCCGCGGACGAGCAAAACAGCCGTTACAGCGGCTCCCAGCGGAAAGCTGCCGTCTACCGTAAGATCCGGCAAATCCAGTATTTTATAAGTAATATATATACCGTACGCCAGAAGCGCATATATAAATCCCTGCGTCACGGTGCTTATTATCAGATCGATCATATGATATCTCCATTCTGTCTTCTGTTCCGTCTCAAACCGCGGTAAAAAGCTCCATGTTATTAAATGGAGCTTTTACCTCGTTGCACCGGTGCTTTGAGCGGCGCCGCCGATCATAGGAGGATAATGATCTTATTTTTGCATACGCCGCTTTTATCAGCTTATTCCTCTGTCGCTTCTATTGCCTCAGCCGCTATCTCGTCCGAGACATCTATTCCCATTTCTTCAAGCGCCGCGGAATTGATGTATATCTCGTACTCTGTTATCGTCTCGTACGGGATCTCGTCAGCCGTGGCTTCACCTGTGAGTATCTGAGCTGCCATCGCGCCGGTGCGTCTGCCAAGCTCGAAATAATCGATACCGGCGGAAGCTACGCAGCCTGCGGTGACCTGTGTGATCTCGCTGCCGTATACGGGGATGCCGGCTTCATTCGTTTTTTCAAGCACTGAGCCGAGCACGCCGACTACCGTATTGTCCGTAAGATTTGAGAAGCAGTCCACGCCGCGGTTTATCAGAGTATCAACGGCGAGCGTCACTTCTGACTGAGATGTGATACCGACTGTCTCGAGCGTAAAACCATAATCGGCTACCTTTTCCTCATAATCTGCTATCGTCGAAACGGAGTTTGGCTCCGAAGTCGTGTAGATGATGCCTATCGTCTCCGCATCAGGCTGAAGCTTGCGGATAAGGTCGAGCTGAGCGTCTACCGGAAGCTTATCGCTGGTGCCGGTGATATTGCCGCCTACGAGATTCGCCTGCTCCGGATCGCTGATCGCCGTAAATATCACGGGGATATCCTTATCCTCCGCTGCGGCGTAGCACGCTGTCGCGGAGTTTGTCGCTATCCCGCACATGAGATCGACGTTGTTTGCTGAGTAGCTCTGCGCTATCTGGCCGGCGAGGTTGTCGTCAAATCCGGCCGTCTGATACTCGATCGTAAAATCTACTCCCTCTTCAAGTCCCGCGTCTATAAGCCCCTGTACAAAGCCGTTGTAGCAATTGTCAAGAGAGGGATGCTCGCCGTACTGGTTTATACCAATGACCTTTGCCTCCGCACTTGCATTACCGGAGCTTTCAGTACCCGCGCTGTCCGTACTGCTCTGCGTATCGGAAGCCGAGGATGTATCCTGCGTATCGGCGGAATCTCCTCCGCATGCGCAAAGTGCGAACATAAGGCATATTGCCATTATCATGCTGATTATTTTTGTAAGTTTTTTCATTTTGTCTTCTCCTTTTATATAAATCGTCGATTTCCTGAATTTTTCTTTTTTATTATCCGGCTTTTATTTTGCCATCGCCATCGTTCTTTTAACAGCATTTCGTTTCCTCCTGTACTTAGGAAAATAAAAAATCCCTGTCCCAACAAATTTGCTGGGACAGGGAATGATATCATTTCCTGCGGTGCCACCCGGCTTAGCGCTATCGCGCCCGCTCATCTCGTATCAATCAATACGACGGCATTTGTTTACGGAGTGCCCATCTCCGTCTCGCATACTCGACAATTTTGCCTTTCCTCTCGCCCTCAGAAGTCCATTCGCTATATCCTATCCGCGCCGCAATCACACCATCTGCGGCTCTCTGTATCGAAATCAGAAAAGCTACTCACTCTTCCTCAACGGTTTAATATTTAATTGTGTTTATTCTAGCACATGTCAGACCCCGATGTCAACGCCCTTTTATATGCCATGACGCACAAAAAATTGCCCTGTCTTACACAGTAAATTTGGTGAAATCGCAAAAGCATGCCGCTCTGACAAGCCGTAAAAAAGCACGGCGCTCGTTATAATAGCGGCACAGCACGCATTATAGGAACAGGATAAGTACCATGATGACGGCGACGCTTATCAGTATCGCAATGGAGTTTACGGCGGCCGGGACGGGGCTGTCAGAGCCAAGGCGCGCCGAAAAGACGGGCGCCGCTGCTGATACAGGCGCAAAAAACGCCATTGTGAGTATTTTTTTCACCATAGCGTCCACCGGTAGCAACAGCCATACAAGCACTGCCGCTATTACCGCCACGGTGTAACGGCAGAATATTATCTTTTTTATCATTTTTATCTGCGACAGGTCGAGCTTTGTCTCAAGCAGCACGCCTATCACGAACATAGCCAAAAACGGATTTGCACTCGCTGCGGCGGACGTCACGGTGAGGACCGGCTCAGGTACGGTGAGATCGAACAGCGCAAGAGCAAGCAAAACAAGATATGTACAAAACGGGACTGAGGCAAAAAGCCGCTTTATCATCACTCCGGCAGTGAGCTTCTGCCCAGATGAAGCTACGGCGCTCGCCAGCGCGAACGTGCCGCCAAGGCACATGAACGAGTTTCCCATATCAAACATGCACATATACATCAGATATCCCGGGTCGAAAAAGCTCTGCACGAACGGCATCGTGAACGCGCCGATATTATAGCCCGACATGTTTATCATCGTGATCCCGCGGTTCAGCGGCGTATCACCCTTTGAGACAAGGTATCCCGTCAGATTTGTAACCAGGTTGCCGCATAGTCCCAAAAGCGTCATTCCGAGCATCACCGGCGTAAGCTCCATATCCTTTGCCGACGATAATATAGAGCATGGCAGCGTCACATTGAGTACGACGAACGACAAAAATCTGCCGTGCTCTCTTGTGCACATCCCTTTTGCCCTCAGCACAGCGCCGGTTATTATAATTAGTATAAAGCCGGCTGCTTTTAACAATATTTCCTGCATGTTTATCCTCTTTTCATCCCGCCGGAGTCATCGCGGCGGCTGCTCTCCGCCTTTTTGCAAATATTCCCTCAAAAAGGCGCAAACATGATTTTACATCTTCACACGCGCTGCCGCAAGATATTTTTTAGTCGATTCTGCCGTAATTTATCGCTGTTTTCTTATGATAAATATACACTTTTGCATTTGACTCCTCTATGTATACAATAAATAACCGCCCTGACAGGCGGCTGTTTATTAAGCTTTTATATAAAAAACCGTACCCTCGCGTCCTCCATATGCCGTGGATCTCACGGCACACAAAAATGAAGCCGGAGCAAAAGCTCCGGCTTCGTCTTACATCAAGCTCATATTTCTTCCCAATCAAGTATCCTGTGCAGCCACGTTTTACAGAGCTCCGGCCATTTCTCAGGACCTTTTATCTGTCCGTTTGGACCGTTCGGGCGGCGAACGCCGTTCGCAAGACCGACGCCGTGAGCCATCCCGTCAAACATATGCGCCTCGATACGCACATCGTTCTGTACAAGCTCGCTGAAATACTTTATCTGATTTTTTATATTCGAGTCCGCGCCGCCGTATACGAAAAAGCACGGCGGATACTGCTCGTACATGGGATTCTCGGGACGCGGCTTACTCGGATTCGATGAGGTGTAGATACCGATGTAGAAATCAAGCTCATCCGGTTGCTCATCGATCTCGTCGTCCCTGTAATCCGGGTCGTATTTCGACGGCGTATCGCCGTATCTGATATTCTCTATGTAGCTCACAGTGACTACGCCGCCGAACGAGGAGCCTATCGCCCCTATACGGTCCTTATCGATCAAATATTTATCTGCGTTCGCGCGCAGCAGCCGTATCGCGCGTTGAAGATCAAGGCTGTAATTTATATCCTGATTTCCTACGCGGTGGGCAAGCTGGAACGCGTGCATGCCGATAGAATTGAAAAATTTGCAGTATGGGTCGCCCTCCGCTATATTGGCGCGCACCCCGCCGGCAACAACGATTATAGCCGGATGATAAGATCCGTCATTGAGCGTATATGGCACCATGCGCGGGATAAAATCAGCTCTGTCAGGGAAATAGTCGTCGTCCGTCAGTTCTCCACACATATTTGCCGGCTTGCCGTTCCAGAGCGGTACGAATATCGATTTCGGATCCCGCGTTTGCACAAGCTGCGCCTCCAGTTCTTTCAGCAGCTTGATGTTATTTTCTGCTTCCTCATACGTGATATCCTCTATTGCCTTGCCGCGCGATTTTAATATGAGGTCGTGCAGATGCTTCACAAACGGGAAAAACGTTTTGGAGTCGTACGCCGCTTCCTCGTCCTCATAATGTCTGTAATCGCGTATTGTGTCAAGATACCTCTTTAATTTTTCGGATGTCATGCTTTATCCTCCTTTGAATTATATTTTAAATGTATTTTACACTATTCCAGCCAAAAAGTAAATATTTTTTATATTTTTCGCAACTTAACGATACACCGTATGCAGCAAACCGTGATATTATACGTAAAATCCGTTTAAAATTTTCCGTACTTTTCGCTGGCGTAAACGCGCCAAGCATTCTCAGATAAAGCGGTCCTTCGCTGCAGTCCGCATCATCAGCAAATGCCGCGGCAAAATGAATCAGCTTTTCAAATCCGTATTGTCTCACACGATCGATTCACTTTTCGCTTCATGCGAGTATAAATTTTCTATTGACATAGGAACGATTATAAAGTATATTAGAAATATCTTAATTACTTCTTTATTCTCAGGGAGGAAATTTATGAAAAAATCTCTAAAGCTCGCCATTGTTGGGAAGGAATGCGTAGCATGCGGCTGCTGCGCCGCTGTATGTCCGCTTGGCGCTATCAGTGTTTTCAGAGGAGTCATCGCGCAAGTGGACGCAGGCAGATGCGTCGGCTGCGGCAAATGCTCGAAAGTATGTCCCGCCGCTGTTATCACACTTGAGGAAAGGACGGCTGCGCTATGAAGAAAAAGAAATGGTATAATTACCTTTGGATCGCAGAGCTTGTGTATCTCTGCCTCGGTCTTTTCAACATTCTCTTTGCATGGATAGGCATGCTGTTTTTCACTATCCCTCTTATAATCGCGCTGTTCGGCGGCTCTAAGGCGTACTGTAATCGTTTCTGCGGACGCGGTCAGCTCTTTAGCATTTTGGGTGAAAAACTGAAGCTGTCCCGCAATTCTCCGCCGCCGAAATTTTTGCGCAGCGTATGGTTTCGATACGCGTTTCTGACTTTTTTCATGGTCATGTTCGGAATCATGCTGTTTTCCACCTATAAGGTCTTTACGGGCGCTCCGCTCAGTCAAACGATAACGCTGCTCTGGGTCTTCAAGCTCCCGTGGGAATGGGTTAACGTCGATTTTGTCTCTCCGTGGATTGCACAGTTCGCGTTTGGCTTTTTCAGCGTTATGTTGACCTCTACGGTGCTTGGGATCGTCACCATGGTTTTATTCCGCCCGCGGTCGTGGTGCGTATACTGTCCGATGGGCACAATGACGCAGGCTATCTGCCGTCTTAAAAACAGGAAGGAGATAAACTTGAATGGAAGAACAGGCAAAGAAAATAGCCGAGCTTCTTAAGCTGCTGGCAAACGAGCACAGGCTGCTTATTTTATGCGCGCTGACTCATGGCGGGCTCACGGTGGGCGAGATACACAAATACTCCCCGAATATCACGGCTTCCGCGTTGTCCCAGCATTTGAATCAGCTTAAAACAGCAGGTATTTTATCCTCTGAAAAAAGGGGAATGAACGTGATTTATCGGATTCAGGACGAACGCGTTGTCGGTCTTATCGAGTCTATAAAAGAATATTACTGTAACGATTAACTGAGGTATGGGAAATGAAGATTATTGTAAATGAAACGAAATGTCCGCAAAACCATAAATGCCCTTCAATGGTCGTCTGTCCAATGGGCGCGATCACGCAGGAGAATATCTACTCTCTGCCGGTCGTGGATGAGGAAAAGTGCATACTATGCGGGAAATGCATGAAATTTTGCCCAAAAGGCGCATTTGAGAAAGCCATATGAGAATCATAACAAGAAGCCGCCGTTAAGAAGTAATCTTAACGGCGGCTTATTTCATTCTGCCAGCGCGCACATCTTTCATGTTTGCTGATCGATACAGTCATGTCGCATGAACGGTAAGCTAAACATCCCGCCGTGAAAACCGTCTATATGCGGCGGCAAGCGGGAAAAATATCCGAAAAAATAAAAACCGAATCGAATCTCAGCGCACAGCTGATTCGATTCGGAAAGGACATGCAGGGCAGCGGACAGATGACATTCTGTCAAAATCAAAAAATATACCGGAGCAAAGCGGACTTTGCTCCGGCGTGGTGCTCCAGCGGAGATTCGAACTCCGGACACCCTGCTTAAA
>CALWWO010000019.1 GCA_944385265.1 uncultured Oscillospiraceae bacterium | reverse complement strand
GCAATTCTCAAAGCTGCTCTCGCACGAAAAGAGAGCATAGGCGCACATTACAGAGAGGATTAAGCGCGCGCGATATCCAATAAATCAAAAGCTTTGCGCCTGCCTAAAGGCGGCGCCGCGCTATTATTGAAAAGCTCCGGCGCCGATCGCCGGACCGCGAGCTTTAACGCGCTTTGACACATATACACCGGAATGAGGTATTAATATGATGAATTTCTCGATCGACGAATTTCTGATCGCAACATTGAAGGAGGATATCGGCACAGGAGATATAACTACTTTGAGCTGTATCCCAAAATCCGCCGTTTCAAAAGGCGCTTTCCGCGCAAAGCAATCAGGGATCATCTGCGGGACAGAGATTTTAAAGCGCATTTTTGAAATCGTAGATCCCGCCGTGTCTGTAAATATCATGATTTCCGACGGGGAAAAAGTTGAGGTCGGCGATATCATAGCTTATGTCGAAGGTCCCTCGCAAAGCGTGCTCTCAGCAGAGCGAACGGCACTCAATATCGTCCAGCACCTGTCCGGCATCGCCACAGAGACTAAAAAAGCCGTTGACGCCGTTAAAGGCACAAAGGCTAAGATAACCGACACGAGAAAAACCACGCCCGGGATGCGCGTGCTTGAAAAATACGCTGTAAAAATGGGCGGCGGCTTTAACCACCGATTTAATCTTGCCGACGGCGTTTTGATAAAGGATAACCACATTGTCGCCGCAGGCGGCATTGCCGAAGCCGTAAAAATGGTGCGTGAAAATATCCCTCACACTTTGAAAATAGAAGTCGAAACAGAAAATCTGGAACAGGTAAAGGAGGCGCTGAACGCGGGCGCCGATATCATCATGCTGGATAATATGACGAATGACAAAATGAAGGAAGCCGTCGACTATATTGCCGGCAGAGCGCTGACCGAGGCGTCGGGTAATATGGGCGAAAAGGATCTTGCGTCTGTCGCCGCATGCGGGGTGGATATAATATCTATCGGCGCGCTTACGCATACAGTAAAGGCGCTTGACATAAGCCTTAAATTCTTTGAATGATATGAATGAATTTTTCAGCGATATACGTATACAGCAGAGTCTTGCCCTGTTCCTTATCGCGCTCACCTTTGTCACCTTCGTGGCTGGAGCAATAATCAAGAAAACGAATCTTTTTGATCCGAAAGGTAAAGCCGGTCCCAGCCGCTCTATAGGTAAATTTATGATGATTTTCAGCGCGATACTTTGCTTTACGGCAATAATGGCTTTTTCGCTCTCACTTTTTGAGGATTGAGGTCCGCGCCACCGCAAAATAAATAAGACCACACTGGAAAAACCGTAAAATCGTACTTCCAGAGTGGTCTTTTTATTTTTTGCCCTAAGCTTTTAGCTGAACGCTCCGGGCAAAACAACTTACCGGGCACTATTTTGCCCGCGGATGCGTTTTATTATAAACGTCCTTAAGCTGCTGCTTTACAAGATATGTATATATATGTGTAGAAGATATATCGGCATGTCCAAGCATCTCCTGTATGGATTTCAAATCGGCGCCGTTTTCAAGCAAATGCGCTGCGAATGAGTGGCGCAGCGTATGCGGCGTGATATCCTTATCTATCGAGGCCTTCTTTTGATAATATTTTATGAGCTTCCAAAACCCCTGGCGGGACATACGCTCTCCATTCATATTGACAAAAAGCGCCTTCTCCTCCGGGTCGGCAATGAGCTGTGCTCTTACTATATTAATATACAGCGACAGCGTTTTTACAGCGGCTGGATATATCGGAATGAGCCGGTCCTTCCCTTTTGAAGCGCAATGGACTACAGACGCGGACAGATTGATATCGGATATATTAAGCGAAATAAGCTCGCTCACACGGATACCGGTAGCGTAAAGCACCTCAAGCATCGCCTTATCGCGTATTCCCTTGGCATCGGTGGTCTCCGGCTGCTCAAGCAAAAGCTCAACCTCTTCTCCTGTGAGAATACACGGGAGCTTCTTCAGCGATTTTTCTGATGAAATCCCGTCGACAGGGTTCTTTTCGATCTTGCCTTCTGCGATGAGATAGTTATAAAATCCGCGCAAAGACGCAATAGCTCTCGATACGGTAGCCGGTGATTTTCCCTCGCCCCGCAGCATATCAAGATACTTCTGAATAGTTTTATTATCCGCGTTCAAAATCGAATAGCGCTTGTCTGCCATATATTCTAAATACCGGTTTACGTCCCTTGTATATGACGCCAGCGTATTTGCAGAGGAGTGTTTTTTATCGTTTAAATATTTTTTAAAAGCCTCAAGATATAAATTATCCGACATAAACACACCCCCCTAAAATCATATTGTATTTAAAACAAAACTGAACATAACGCCCGAAAGCAAATACGATGCCAGCGCTACAGCTAACAAAATCAGAAAGCAGGCGGCGCATTTGAAGATAAATCCGCTGTTATACGGACTAAAGCCATTATTTACTCCCGACAGTGCAAGCGACGTTAGGCGCATTGAAGCGCAAAAGGACTGCGTCGATAAAAACACAAAGCACGGAGTCGATATAAAAGACTCCAGTCCAAACAGCAGGAGAGCCGGTAGTATGCCCGCGCTCCCATAATATCGCACTATAATGGACACTGAAAACGCAAATATGTATCCCCTTATACATGACAGCACCGGTATAAACAAAAAGCCCAACACAAAAAAGCTGAGCGCGAATGCGATGATGTGATAAAAAAACGTATCGCCCAGTACAGAAACAAAACTGCGCCCTGCCCCGGGCTCTCCCGCAAGAGTCGAAAGGATACTTGACAGATAATCCGATATGCCCGAAAGGTTTGTTGCAAACCTGGCTGAAATAGTCCCCACTATGCAACCGCCGGCAAAAAATATGACCGTAAGAATCAGTGCCAGCAGGCTCTCTGAAGGGACTTTCCGCATTAAAATAAAATATCTTTTGTTCATTATTGTCACCCCATAAATAATATGGCGCGACAGAATAAAAAATACACAAAATTAAAAATTACTTTTTAAATATACACCAAATCGCGCTTTTTATCAACAAAAACACGCCTTATTTTAAATTTTTGTCAATTATGACATCGCATTATGTAAACTGCGTTATGTAAACGCGGTAATCCGCACGCTCTTCTCCCCGGTACATATGGACATTTAGTTTACGTTTTGTAATATGGCACAATATTTATGTTTTGGCAGCTTTGCCGGCAAAAACAGGCGTGATTACGATATCGTAATCACGCCTGTTTTTTATATGCAATTTGACGATAAAACGCGCTATGTACGTTTTTTCTTCTTGTTTTGAGAGCCGATAAGCGTGCCGCCCAGAGTCCCGCAGCAGATACAGAGCAGAATACCTACGCCGATATCGTTTGAAAACACACCTGTCTCGGAAGTCAGGCAAATGGTATTCCTCAAAATCAGGAAGCACGCTCCGGTTGAAATCCCTGTTAAAAAGGCTTTTTCCCTGTTTATCCTGGACGCTACGGCAGAGCCGACAAAAACGCCTGCGAAGGCAGCGCCCATAGAGGCTTCTTTGACCATATCCTCGGGAATCGTACCTTTTATGATCAGTTCTGCCAGCAGAGCCAATATTGCGACTGTAAACGCAAGAGATATTATTATCCCCGTAAATATGATTTTTGACAGGTTTTTTGAACCGTTTCTTTTTTCCGCTTTTCTTTTCACGCAAAACACTCCCCTCTCGGTATATTAATACCTATTCAAGGGGAGCGCTTTTATTCCACTGTATTTTATTTATTTTGATTCGGCCTTAACAATCTCAGAGACTGCGCTGCGCAGTATCTGAATGCGCACTCTGTCCTCGCCTGTTTCAAAAGTTACAAGATCATCCTTTATCTCTACTACTTTTCCTACGAGACCGCCTATAGTTACGATCTTATTGCCTACCTCAAGAGAATCTCTCATCTCCTGCAAGGTCTTTTTCCGCTTTTTCTCGGGGCGGATAATAAGGAAATAAATGATAGCGGCGAAACCGACCAAATAAACAATTGTGATCCAATCCATTATTGCGTATCCTCCAAATATTAAATGACAAAAGTCATTATACATGTATCTTGGGATAATTGCAAGCAATTTATGCGCTTACTTGAATATTTTTCCCTGCAATCTCCTTTAAATACGCCTCTGCAGAATCTCGGAATATTTATTTCTAAATGCAGCAAACTCGTTTTTATCAATACTATCGCGTATTTTTTCCATGAGGCTATTATAAAAATACAAGTTGTGGAGTACCGCAAGTCTCATTCCGAGCATTTCACCGCTCTTCAAAAGATGGCGTATATACGCTTTAGAGTGAGTGCGGCACACGGGGCAATCGCATTCCTTGTCGATCGGTGAGCTGTCGTTTTTATATTTTTCATTGTTCAGGTTTATTACGCCTGCCCATGTGAAAAGGTGCCCGTGCCTGCCGTTCCTTGACGGCATAACGCAGTCAAAAAAGTCAACTCCTCTCGCCACCGCCTCTATTATATTTGACGGTGTTCCCACTCCCATCAGATAGCGCGGCTTATTGACCGGCATATGCTCCTCAACAAGCTCTATCGTATCGTACATTTCCTGCGTACTCTCACCGACAGCCAATCCGCCTATCGCGTAACCGTCAAGCTCCAGCCCGGCAATCTTTTTCATATGCTCGACCCGCAGATCTCCGAAAATAGTCCCTTGGTTTATTCCGAAAAGAGCCTGTCCCGGATTTACCGCATCGGGCAGCCCGTTTAGCCGCTCATGCTCCGCCTTGCACCTCTGAAGCCAGCGATAAGTACGGTCGCACGAGTCCTTAACGTATTTATACGGAGACGGTATTTTGATACACTCGTCAAAAGCCATGGCTATATCAGAGCCGAGATTAGACTGTATCTGCATACTGACCTCCGGCGACATGAAAATTTTTCTTCCGTCGACATGGGAATTGAAAGAAACACCCTCCTCCGTTATCTTCCTCAGACTGGCAAGTGAAAATATTTGAAATCCGCCGCTGTCAGTAAGTATCGGGCGGTCCCACGACATAAACTTATGGAGTCCCCCCTGCCCTTTTATCAGCTGATCGCCCGGGCGGACATGCAAATGATATGTGTTAGACAGCTCTACCTGACAGCGAACAGATTTGAGATCTCCGGCAGAAA
>CALWWO010000018.1 GCA_944385265.1 uncultured Oscillospiraceae bacterium | reverse complement strand
GCCCGACGAGCTACCAACTGCTCTACCCCGCGATATATAATAAATTTTATCAGCTTTACTAGTCTAGCACAAATAAAACTATAAGTCAAGTGCAATTAAAAAATTTTTTAAGAAAAGACGTTATCTTCCGGTATTTACAGCTAATTTGCCTTGACACTTCTTTTTTAGCGCGGTAAAATATGTTGAAAGATTTTTGAGACATTGGGGAGTTTCAATTGACTTTTTAGATGAGTAACATCATTTTGTATCTTATTTTTAAATTTGAAATCAGGAGGTGTGTATACCGCATATGCCCGGTCCGATATACTATGTTATCAGCGTCATCGCAGTTGTGGTGGCTGCTGCCGCAGCGGCATATCTTGGATATACTTACAGACGAAAAATTTCTGAACGAGAAATTTCAAGCGCCGAAGAGGAAGCTACGCGTATCATAAACGAAGCGATCAAAAGCGCGGAAAACAAAAAACGCGAGGCTTTGGTTGAGGCAAAGGAAGAAATTCACAAAAGTCGTACAGAACTGGATAAGGAAATCAAAGAAAGACGCTCAGATATACAAAAACAGGAAAGAAGAATCCAACAAAAAGAAGAAAATCTGGATAGAAAAACCGACTCTATCGAGAAGAAAAACGACCAGCTTTCAAAAAAGCTTGCCGACGTTGACGCAATGAAAGAGGAGGTTGCGCTTTTAAAACGCGGTCAACTCGAAATGCTTGAAAAGATCTCCGGCTACACGGTTGAGGAGGCGAAGGCTTACCTTATAAATAATATTGAGTCTGAGGTGACTCATGAGGTCGCCCTGAAAATAAAAGAAGCCGACGCCCGATTCAAGGAGGAGGCTGACGCCAGAGCGAAGGAATATATTTCGCTTGCGATACAGCGATGCGCTGCCGACCATGTTGCCGAGGCTACTGTCTCTGTGGTTCCCCTGCCAAATGACGAGATGAAAGGTCGCATAATCGGTCGAGAAGGTCGAAACATCCGTTCGATTGAAAATCTTACAGGCGTGGATCTGATAATAGACGACACGCCTGAGGCGATCACGATTTCAAGCTTTGATCCTGTCCGCCGCGAAATCGCAAGGATCGCTCTTGAAAAGCTTATCCTTGACGGAAGGATCCATCCCGCGCGCATTGAAGAAATGGTTGAAAAGGCGCGGCGGGAAGTTGATGCAACTATTAAGGCAGAGGGCGAACGCGCCGTATTTGAAACGGGCGTGCGCGGACTGCATCCCGAGATCATAAAGCTGCTCGGAAGACAAAGATACCGTACAAGCTACGGACAAAACGTTTTAAATCACTCTATTGAGGTGTCGCACATCGCGGGTCTGCTTGCGGCTGAACTGGGGGCTGACGTTGCCACCGCTAAGCGAGCCGGACTATTGCACGACCTCGGCAAATCGGTCGACCATGAGGTCGAAGGGTCGCACGTTACCATCGGCGTTGAGCTCGCAAGAAGATATAAGGAAAGCGAAGCCGTTATCCACGCCATTGAGGCGCACCATGGTGACGTTGAGGCGAAGACGATCGTCGCATGTATCGTTCAGGCGGCAGATACAATTTCGGCTGCCAGACCGGGCGCAAGACGTGAAAATATCGAAAACTATATCAAGCGCCTTGAAAAGCTTGAAGAGCTTACAAATTCCTTCAAGGGAGTTGAATCTTCATATGCCATCCAAGCGGGTCGAGAGATCCGCATAATGGTAAAACCGGACGAGGTAAGCGAAGACGAAATGGTCATCCTTGCCCGCGATATCGCAAAGAAGATAGAAAGCGAGCTTGAGTATCCGGGGCAGATAAAAGTACACCTGCTCAGGGAGACAAAAGCCGTGGAATACGCAAAATAGTGAAAATCTCCGCGCTTTTTGCGCAGCGCAGATCAGATACGGGTTTGTGAAAGACCTCCGGTTCCGCTTGGAGCGGGACCGGAGGTAATTTGTATATTCGACGCGTTTTTTCGCGGATAGGGAGGCTGATAAAAATGCATATACCTTCATCACTGACGACAGATATACCTGTACTCACATTTGAGGAGGCGCTTTTGGGCTCGGACGAGGCGAAAACCCATTATGACGCAGGCAAGTGGCTGTACGTACCGGATTTTTATTCGGAATACCGTTACATACTTGGCACACGCGGGGAAAGACCGCTTATAACGATCGGTATAAACCCGTCCACTGCTGAGCCGGACAATTTGGACAACACGCTCAAATCCGTTGAGCGCATCGCGCTTTATAACGGATATGACAGCTTTATAATGTTCAACGTCTATGCCCAGCGCGCGACAAGACCGGACGATATGGAAAAGCAGTGCAATCTGTTTCTGCACCGCGAGAATATGAAGGCGTTTGAATATATTCTCATGCATGGCGGGGAAAGCCCGGCGATCTGGGCTGCGTGGGGCTCGATAATCGAGCGGCGGGACTATCTCCCCGGGTGTGTAGCCGATATGGTCGATATCGGCGATAGATACGGCGCGCGATGGTTTTCTGCCGGTGCAAAGTCAAAAAAAGGACATCCCCACCATCCGCTGTATTTGAAAAAGGATTCAAAATTAGATCCGTTCGATGTAAAAGACTATCTCAAGCTTATTTCACCCAAAAGTGTCTTTCGAAACACTGTAATAGCGGGTAAATATAAATAATCTATAAATTATAGTTTACATTAAAGATAAAATGTAGTAAAATAAAATAAACAATTTTAGAAGGGAGTGAGTCCAATGTTTTTTGACGCTGTCAGAGAAATAACGATACAAATATAAAAATAGAAGGGGTGAAGCGCAATGAAAAAATACTGAATATGTCTAAATTTGCTTTGTGTTTTTGCTTGGTTGCTCTTTTTGTATTACCGGTAGAAGGAGCTGCAAGCGATTCGGGCAAAAATTCATGCTTATTGGAATTTGGCATTCCACAAGAAATAATTGATGCTTTGCCAGATAATTCCAAAACAGACATATATAATGCGATACAAAAAGATGAGGAAAAAGTTTTCGTATCGACTTCTAAAATGGTAGTTGATAATCTTGCGGAGATTGAGTCGTTCATGAGTTACACTGATGAAGAGCTTGTCAATGCCGGAGTTTCTTACAGCAAAGTTCAAGAGTACAGAACGCTTTTGAAAGAAATGTATTCTATGACAGAGGCGGAGTTGAGTGTAGCATATGATTTTTCCGCTGTAGAGACGAAGCTATTCAAAAAAGCCTATGAAAGTGGAGTTTCAAAGGTTGGGAAGATGGGGGAAATTGATAGCTCAAAATATGGAATTACAACCTCAGGAACAATTACAAGCTCTGAAATGACATATTCAACCATTGCAATAGATGGCTCTTCTCAAAGCTCAATCCCGGTTTATTATACAGTGAATTGTGCATATGCGTGGACGTCGCCGTTTAATATAGTGTTATTTGACGATTGCATTGCTGCCGTTTGGGGCGGGTATTTGCACGAGAGTAATATATCAGGGCTTAGCGCATATAATTATGCTCCGTGGGGCTATTGGGAAGGTGTGTATACCTACAAAACGATGACGTTGATCGATCAGGCTCCCAATCAACATTTCCTCTTGGAATTCCCTCAAGCGGTAGACAACAAAATGACAAAATCAGGCAGCGTTGTGTTTAATTTATCATCTAACACACGGCAGGGGAATTCATCATATGTAATTACTAGGTATGGGCATAAGCACATTTCCGTTACGTCGCCGTCTATAACATGGGGCTCTCCGTCCGTATCTTTTGGAACGGCATATAACCAGACCCCTGTTGAAAGCGGACGATATCCAATCACATATTGATATACTTTTTTGCAATTTAATCGGAGAGGAGGAGAAAGCGCCTATGACTGGCAGACGGTGGAAAACGATAGCCTTGATCTGCCTGTGCTGCGCCGTTCTGGCTGGCGCTGCGGTGCTGCTCACAAGACCGGGCGCCCGTATCGAGATAATGAATCTGCAGTCGGAATGGCGGATGATAACAAAAGATGATTGGGCGTTTTACAACTACGGGCAGACGGTAGATGGAATGGAAGGAACAAAAAATGTGGACGTCAACATGTCACTCATGCAGCGACCGGTCGTAAATAAAAAGCTGCTCGGCTCGAAAGATGTGATCGTTGCCGTCGTTGACACAGGGGTGGATCCGGCTGCCGTTCCGTTTAATCTGATTCCGTATGGGAGCGGCTTTCTCGGCTGGGATTTCTATAATGGTGACGGCAGCGTGTATGACGATTATCTGTACGATTACCACGGCACGTATATAGCAACGACTGTGGCGCGCACGGCGCCGGAGGTGAGTATACTGCCTGTGAAATTTATGGAAGGCTCTCACGGTGGCGTGCAGGATGCAGTGAAAGCAATAGAATACGCCGCCCAAAACGGTGCGAGGATCATAAATTGCAGTTGGAGCTTTGATACATATGATGATGGACTTTTTGAAGTCATAAAATCAAATCCCGATGTGCTTTTTGTTTGCGCCGCGGGCAATACTAATATAAATACGGACAAAGTGGAGATATATCCGTGCTGTTATGAGCTTGATAACGTGCTCTCTGTGATGGCGATGGACAGTAGCGGCAGACCGTACGGCGCAAGCGGATATGGCAGCGGTGTGGATATTGCGGCACCGGGGGAAAACGTGCGTGTGTTTTTACCGGAGTTTGACGTCGATTATGTAGACGGCACATCGGTGGCGACGGCATTCGTAAGCGCTGCCGCAGCGCTTATAATATCGCTTGATGAGGACGTTACTCCGGCACAGATCAGGGAAACTATAATGGGCACGGCTCGGGAGAACGAATTTTTGAAAGATATGTGCGTTTCCGGCGGGTATCTTGACATATCCGCGTGCCTTAAAGGGCTGAAAGGAGGGGGTTAAATGTCATCGATAAAGAAAATTCTTGTTTCGATAGCGCTTTTTGCTTTTTCGCTGGTGTGCGTCGTGATAGTTGCACAGGGACCCACAATATTTTCGTTCCTGCAATTTCCAGGGCTTGCCGCGCTTATAGTTGGATTTTTTGTTATGTTCGCGGGGATACTTGAGCCGTTGGACAAAAAATAGATATAAGTACATATACGAAAGCCCCCTCAGATGAGGGAGCTTTTGCATTTTACACGTTATATAAGACCGTACATCTCCAAAATGTATTTTTTAAGAAGCTTTGCGTTGTGACTCAGCTCCCGGTCCTTTTTCCACGCGATATAGATAGGTCTTTTTATGCTGTATTCGCCGGAATCAAGAAGCCTTACGCCCTTTTGATTCAGCTCCGGCAGATCGGGGATTATCGTGTATCCGTATCCGGCGGCGACACGCGCGGCGGCAGAGCTGCACCCATCCTCCACACAGGCGACCTTGGGAGTGATACCCTGCTCTTTGAAAAACTTGTCCACCGCGTAATGTATCCTTGTATTCTCGTCGATTATAACGATAGGCTCGTTTTCAAGCATTTCCCGTGTTACCGGCTGGCGGTTTTTTGCCATGGGATGTTCCTTTGACACGGCAAAAAACAGCTCCTGATCGAACAGTTTCGTACTCTCCGCGCTCTCGGGCGGATCGGTGCAGAAGACGATATCGGCTCTTCCTGTACCAAGCGTATCGAGGATAGCGTCGTTTGAATACTGGACGATATTTTTTATATCGATATCGTCGTCCTCAAGGTCTATCATAAAGCCTGACAGGATATTTTGTATATCTCTTGACACGCTGTAAATATATCCGACCGAGACATAAATTTTTGCCTGTTCGGCAAATCGCTGCATTTCTTTTTTCCCTTTGCTAAGACTTTCGCTTGCCGCCGTAACGTATCCTAAGAACACTTTGCCCTCTTCAGTGAGAGGCGCGTGCCTGCTCCTGCGCTCGAATAATTTTACGCCAAGCTCACGCTCAAGCTCTGAAACAGCAGAGCTGAGGTCAGACTGCGAGATCATCAGAGCTTCCGCCGCTTCCGCATAGTTTCCGGTTTCGGCAAGCGTTTTAAAATAATGAAGCTGCTGTAATGTCATATCCATACCCCTCTTCTATCCAATCTGCTTCAGTTCCGGCATAGAAGCCGGCTTTGTTGACTGCCAGCCGGCAGGTCTGCTATAATCTCCGTATACAGAGTTTATCATTTTAGCGGCGTTTATGCAATATTTTATGATGAAAGGAATTTATTGCATTTTACACGCGGCGCGAAAGTTTACGTATCTTCACTTGAAAGGAGAATCGATTTGATGGGAAAACATATATGCATATTACAGACCAGCTTTGCAAAACGCGATGACACTATTGAATATTTACACTCCAAAATGCCGGACCTGCGCATCAGCTTTATAACGGACAGCGCAATGCTTGCGGACGTGCGTAAAAACGGATATCCTACGCCGCAGATAAGAGAGCGGCTGATGCTCTACGCTCTCGCAGCCGAGAAAATGGGCGTCGACCTGATCCTCAATACATGCTCGACCGTGGGCGATGTGGCTGAGGATATAGCGCGGCTGATAGCGACGCCGCTTGTCAGGATAGACGCGCCGATGGCAAGAGAGGCGGCGGCGATCGGTGGCAATATCGCGCTTGTTTCCACAGTTCCGACAACGGTGCTCCCAAGCTGCGGGATAATCGAGCGCGAGGGAGCGCTGCTGGAAAAACCGGTCAGCGTGACCGCGTTTGTAGAACAGGCTGCGTGGGACGCGCTGCAGGCGGGGGATACGGCGCTGCATAACAGACTTCTGATAGACAGGATAAAGGGGCTTGATGACGGCAGCTTCAATGCCGTCGTCATGGCGCAGGTCAGTATGCGGGCGCTTTTGCCGGAGCTTAAGGATGTGAAGATACCCGTTCTGTGCAGCTTTTACAGCGGACTTGACAATGTGATCGATATTTTGACAAAAAACGGTCAAGCTTGATGCTTGACCGTTTTTTACGTATGACCGGGAGCGGAAAAAACGCCGCGCTTATTTTTACAGCACGTATCGCGCAATACATATAAACTGCATCACGCTTCCGGCGAGAACGAACAGGTGGAAAACAGAGTGCATATACCTCTTCTTTCTCTTTTTCCCGATTCCGTACAGCACAGCGCCGATAGTATACGATATGCCGCCGGCAAGCAGCCATATGATGCCCTTGAACTCCATCGCGCTTATAAGTGCCTTTGCCGCGATGATTATGCACCATCCCATGCCGATATAGCATGCCATCGACAGCTTTAAATATTTTTTGTGGTCGATGGCTGTGAACGATGCGGCGATAAGGGCGAGTCCCCAGACGAGCCCGAAAATAGTCCACGCCCATCCGGGCGATACGTCTCTTATGGAGCAGAACAGTATCGGCGTATATGTCCCGCCGATGAGCAGATAGATCGTGCAGTGATCTATCACCTGCATGACTTTTTTAGCCATGCCGGCGTGCAGACCGTGATATATGCTCGACGCGGTGTACAGAAGTATCAGCGAAGCGCCGTATATAGAGCTTCCGACGACGCCCCACACATCCCCCTTCCGCGCCGATATCACGACGCAGATTATAAGGGCAAATATGCCGAATGCCGCGCCGGTCGTGTGCGATATCGTGTTGAATAACTCTTCGCCGAATGTATAATCAGGCAGCTTTCTTGCAGATAGTTTTGTTCTTGTCACTGTTTTCCCTTTCTCAGATAATGCGTTGCGTTTTTTTGCTTGTGCCTTCGATTTAATTATATGCCTCTTCTTCGGGAAAACTCAATCTACACGGAAACAGCGCGTGTAAACACGCGCGAGAATCCTGTTTTTATGGATTCTCAAAATTTGAGAGAGACGGTTTTCGATATTTTTTGCCGTTTTCCGCTGTGCCGTAACGCGTAAAGCGGGGGGCTGAAATTCAAGCCGTCGTGACCGGTCAGAACTTTACAGGCGAGTAATCGGAGATGTTATTGACGATCCCGTAGTCATAAAAGAGATGGAAAATTTCCACGCATTCAGAGCTTGTACTACATGTTTTCTCCACAAGCTGCGTTTTGCCGTCTTTTTCCAAACCGAGCTGTACGACGGGATTTTGCCCGATAAGGCACGCCTGTATAAAACGTACGCCGTTTACCGCTCTCGGCAGAGTGAGCGTTACAAATTGATCCGGATCGTTAAACATACTCTCCAAATATGCTGCCACATCGTCTTTAGTCGGATCTTCGACCGCTCCGCTTTGATTTTCCAAAACGAACTGCTCTTCCTTGACTGCGGTGAACTCCGGCGCGGTGCGCTTATGAAATAGGTTTTTGAAAAATCCCATTAAAAGCCCCTCCTCAAGTTTATAATATGTATATTATAGTTATATCGGGAGGATAAGAGTTTTTCAATCCCGGCGAGATGACAAAAAGAGCGGACGAGGGCGTTTTGCGGACGTAATGCGACTTGTCCGCCTCGATCAAAGGAACTGTTTTTATTTACTTTTCATGCGGGGTATCATATAATTGTACTGTGTAAATAATTGTAATATATAAGCTTTAAGGAGATGATTTTATGCAGGATTTTAAATATTACGCTCTAACCAAGGTGTTTTTTGGAAAGAGCGCCGAGGATAATATCGGCAGCGCGCTGAAGGAACTGGGCGTAAAAAAAGTCCTTGTCCATTATGGACAGGGCAGCGTTGTAAAAAGCGGGCTTCTTGATAAAGTCAAATCAAAGCTTAAAGACGCGGGCATAGCGTTTACGGAGCTTGGCGGGGTAGAGCCTAATCCGAAAATTTCCCTTGTACGCGAGGCGTGCGGGATATGCCGTTCCGAAAACGTCGATTTTCTGCTCGCCGTCGGCGGGGGAAGCGTTATAGATTCGTGCAAAGCCGTCTCTATCGCCGTCGCCAGCGGTATAGAAGACCCGTGGGATATTTTCGCGCGGAAGACAGCGCCGGATAAGGCGCTGCCCGTGGGCTCAGTGCTTACGATCGCCGCCGCGGGGAGCGAGATGAGCGACTCCGTCGTAATATCAAATCCGGATATCCCGCAAAAGCGCGGATTTAACAGCGATCTTGTCCGCCCGGCTGTCGCCTTCATGAATCCCGAGAACACATATACCGTTTCACCGTATCAGACGGCGTGCGGCGCCGTCGATATAATGATGCATACGCTGGAACGCTACTATTCGGCTGAAGAGCGGACCGATCTTACTGAGCGCATAGCCGAGGCTTTGCTGCTCTCCGTCAAAGAGGCGGGGTACGAGGCGCTGAAGGATCCGGAAAATTATGAGGCGAGATCAACGCTCATGTGGGCGTCGTCGTTATCGCATAACGGGCTTACAGGGTGCGGCAAGGCGCTGCGCGGGCTTACCGTGCATCAGCTTGCCCATGCAATAGGCGGCAAGCATGATGATGTGGCGCACGGCGCGGCGCTCGCCGTCCTGTATCCGGCGTGGTCAAAATTCATGTACAAATACGACACGCGCCGATTCTGCCGTATTGCAAAGCACGTGTTTGGAATACCGTTCCATGAATACGGCAGCGACAGGGATCTCACCGCGCTTGCCGGAATACAGGCTATGAAAGGCTATTTTAAAAGTATAGGAATGCCGATCACAATGGCTGAACTCGGCGTCACGCCGGACGAGTATGACGAGCTTGCCGATATGATAACGATGGGCGGCACGATAACCATCCCGTCATATATCCCCATCGGCAGAGAAGAGATATTTGAGATATTCAGACTTGCCGAATAGGCGCGTAAGATGTTACGCCGCCCGGATAAATATCATGCGCGTCTATCCTCTTGCGTATACCGCGCCGTCAGAGGCGTCCCCGGCAGCTTCTTCCGTATCCTCCGCACGCTCTATAGATGCGGCGGATACCTCATACGCCGTCTTTTCCATCGATACGCCGTCGATCGTTTTTATGTACTTTCGGCTTTGCAGCCGCCCTGTCAGTTCGACGCGGGTGCCTACTTCCCATTGCGCCGCTTTCTTGGCGATCTTTCCCCAGGTGATGCACGGCAGATAGTCGGAGCGTCCGTATTTCCTGTTCACGGCGAGCATTATGTCGCATATTTCGCGCCCCATGGGGGTTATCCTGAGCGTAGGCTGCTTGCAGATGGTACCGGCAAGCTCCGTCACATTTTTGTTATCTTCGCCCGTCCGTTCTATGCGGCGGGCGAAAACCGTTATGACGAGCTTATTTCCAAAACCGCTCTTGTTGTTGAAAGAACGCAGTTCGCCCGTCACCTTTATTCTGTTTCCCTCACGCACGACGTCATCGTCGAGCAAAGCCTCTCTTACTATTACGTTTATGACGTCTTCGGCGCCGGAAAGCCGCTGTACTATTATCGGGAAAGTGTAGAACAATTCATTTTTTCCTGAATGAGATATTTCAGGCGTCGCACCTGCCACACCGCACAGTTCGACCGCATTTTTTGATGTTATCACAGTTTCCGTCCTCCCGTTTTTATCTTCAAAGATAATATATGAACGGATATCTGCGCTTATACTAAAACCTTCCCGCCATAGCCGCGTGCACGATATGCTCATCGTAAGATAGACGGTCTTTTATCGCGGCATGACGGCAGGTATATTTAAAATATTGTTTACTTCTAAAAACAAAAAGTGATATAATAATTGGGTATATTCAGCGGCGGAGCAATATACCAAATATTTATACTTTAGAGCAAAGAAGGATGAAATCATGGGGCTTAACAGTACGCCGGTGGCAAATAGGATCCATATCGCTTTTTTCGGCTGTAGGAACGCCGGGAAATCCAGCCTTGTAAACGCCGTCACAGGGCAAGAGCTTGCCGTCGTGTCAGATATAAAGGGCACTACGACTGACCCGGTGTCGAAAACAATGGAGCTTTTGCCGCTTGGACCTGTCGTTATTATAGATACGCCGGGCTTTGATGATGCGGGATATCTGGGAGATAAGCGCGTTTTAAAGGCAAAACAGGTTTTAAATAAGACGGATATCGCCGTCTTGGTCGTAGATTCGGCAGCCGGCATGAACGAGTATGACGAGCAGCTTTTAAAGCTGTTCAAAGAGAAGAATGTACCTTATATTATTGCCTTCAATAAATCCGACGCTGCAAAAGCGACGGAGAAGGTCCAAAACTCC